>USBC01000005.1 GCA_900552845.1 uncultured Oscillospiraceae bacterium
TACGGCATCTTCATCACCTACAAAATACTGGACTTCCCCGATCTGACGGTAGACGGCAGCTTTCCTTTGGGGGCAGCCGTCACTGCCGTGCTGTTGACCCATGGCGTCAACGCATGGCTGACGCTTCCCATTGCCCTGCTCATCGGGGCGCTGGCGGGGCTTTGCACGGGGCTGATCCATGTCCGTGCCAAGGTGCGGGATCTGCTTGCCGGTATTATCACCATGACGGCGTTGTACTCTATCAATCTGCAGATCGCCGGCTCTAACCTGATGGTGGAGCGGGCAGTGGATACCATTTACACCTCGGCACCGGTGATGGCACTGCTGGGCGGCGTGCCGCTCTTATACCGCAAGCTCATCGTTTCACTGGTGCTGGTGGTGCTGATCGGGCTTTTGCTGGAGTGGTATTTTTCTACCAAGAACGGCTTGCTGCTGCGGGCGGTGGGCGATAACGAAACGCTGGTGACTGCCCTTGCCGTGGATAAGGGCAGCATGAAGATCCTCGGACTGGTGATTGCCAATGCGTTGGTGGCGCTTTCCGGCTGCATCGTCTGTCAGGAGGGACGCTCCTTCAGCGCCACGATGGGCACCGGTCAAATGGTATTCGGCCTGGCTGCGGTTATCATCGGCACCACGCTGTTCCGCCGCGTAAGCTTTGTAAAAGGTACGGCGGCTGTTGTCATCGGCAGCATTCTGTATAAGGCTTGCATTCAGGCAGCCATTTTGCTGGGGCTGCCCGGCAATATGCTCAAATTCATTACCGCCGCCTTGTTCCTTGTGATCCTGATTACGGGGAATCTGACCGGCAGGAAAGGAGGTGCTGACGGTGCTGGAGCTTAAAAATATCACCAAGATCTATAATCCCGGCGAAATTACCGAGTCCTGCCTGTTTCGCGACTTCAGCCTTTCGGTGGAGGCGGGCGAGTTCGTTTCCGTTGTGGGCAGCAACGGCAGCGGAAAAACCTCACTGCTCAATATTATTTGCGGCAGTATCCCCATACAGAGCGGGGACGTCATTATTGACGGGGAGAGCATGCTGCATAAGAAGGAATTTGTGCGCTACCGCCGCTTCGGGCGGGTGTATCAGAACCCGGCCCTCGGCACCAGCCCCAACCTGACCATGTTTGAGAACCTTTCGCTGGCGGATAACAAAGGGAAAGCCTACGGTTTGGGACGGGGCGTAAATCACCCCCACCGCGCTGCCTACCGGGAGCAGCTTGCCGCCCTCGGGCTGGGGCTGGAGGATAAAATGGATATCAAAATGGGAGCGCTTTCCGGCGGACAGCGGCAGGCGGTCGCCCTGCTGATGGCGACCATGACCCCCATTGATTTTCTTATCTTAGATGAGCATACCGCCGCCCTTGACCCCAAGACCGCCGATACCATCATGGCACTGACCGACCGTGTGGTGCGGGAAAAAGGACTGACCGCCATCATGGTGACACATAACCTGCGTTATGCCGTGGAATACGGCAGCCGCCTTTTGATGATGGATAAGGGGCATCTGGTGCTGGACGCAGCCGGAAAAGAAAAGAAGGATATGACCGTAGACGATATTCTGGCACTGTTTACGCAGATCAGCATTGAATGCGGCAACTGATATTTATGCAAAAAAGTTCGGAGAAAACCGGACTTTTTTGCTTTGCCAAGGGTGGGGGAGATTGTTTTAGCCCTAAAAATCTGTTATACTGAATTCGATCTCAGATTTTTTCTCCGCCGTTTACATATTGTTCAAGCAATTTGGCGAGCAATGCGGTAAGATAAAGGAGAAAGCACGGCGGGGAGGCGGCGGAATGTTCGGATATGTAAAGACCTGTACGCCGCAGCTTCGCATCTGTGAATGGGAGGCATACCGCGGGGTATACTGCGGGCTGTGCCGCACCCTCGGGCACCGGTTCGGCCCGCTGGCACGGCTGACCCTCAGCTATGATTTTACCTTTTTGGCAATGCTGGATATGGCGCTGCGGGAGGAGCCCCCCGAATACCGCCGCCGAAGCTGCGGAGTCAATCCGCTGCGGCGATGCCCCCACTGTGAGGAAAACGACGCCTTGCGCCGAAGCTGCGATATGGCGGTTTTATCGCTGTGGTATAAGGCAGAGGATACCATCGAGGACGGCGGCTTTTGGAAGCGGTGCGGCGGACGGCTGCTGCGTGTGCTGCTGCGCCGCCAGTACCGCAGAACGGCAGAGAGATACCCCACCATTGATGCAGTGTTTGCCGGAGAGATGAGCCGTCAACGGAAGCTGGAAGCCGGCGAGAGCGTCCATTTGGACGAGCTGTGCGAGCCGACCGCCAAAATGACGGCGGCGATGATGGGGCTTTTAAGTGAGAAACCGGACGAGCACCGCGTGCTGGAACGGCTGGGCTATCTGCTGGGGCGGTATATCTATATGGCAGATGCCCTGGACGACTGGGAAAAAGACCGGAAAAACGGGAATTTTAATCCCTTTTTGCGGCTGGAGGGTGAGCCGGAGGCGCTCAAGTGCCGGGCAAAGGCCAGCCTGCTGCTCACCATCGGGGAAATGGGCGCAACGCTTGACCTTTTGGAGCTGCGGCGTTTTCAGCCGATTTTAGAGAATATTATCCGTCTGGGATTGCCCCAGACGGTGGAGGAATTACAGCTCTCCCCAAAGCAAAGGAGGAAACGAGAAAAATGACAGATCCCTATAAGGTATTGGGAGTAAGCCCCGGTGCGTCCGACGATGAGATAAAGGACGCCTATCGCCGACTGGCGCGGAAATACCACCCCGATAACTATGTAAACAATCCTCTTTCCGACCTTGCGACCGAAAAGATGAAAGAGATCAACGAGGCATATGATGAGATCCAGCGGCAGCGCAAAAGCGGCGGAAGCAGCAGCTATGGGCAGCAGAGCTACGGCGGCTACCGGCAAAGCTATGGCGGATATCAGCAAAGCTACGGCGGTTCTTCGCAGTTTGCGGATATCCGCAGGCTGATCAATCTGAACCGCCTGAGCGATGCGGAGGAGCTGCTGGACGGGATTTCTGCCAGCGCCCGCACCGCCGAATGGAATTATCTCAAGGGTGTGGTCAACTACCGCAAGGGCTGGCTGGATAACGCCGTGAGTTATTTGAATACCGCTTGCACCATGGAACCGAGCAACATGGAATATCGGCAGACGCTTACCCACCTGACGCAACAGCAGCGGGGCTATGCACAGGCGGGCGGCACCAGCATATGTGAGGTGTGCGCCTCCTTGTACTGCGCCAATGCCTGCTGTCAGTGCATGGGAGGTGGCTGTTGATGCAGAAAAAGAGCGGACAGGTGGCTCTGGGCGGTATTGCCACCGGCATGTGCATCGCTTTGATGTTCGCCACCGGCATGATCCCCTTTTCCTACTATGCATTGCCGGCACTGGCAGGCTTGGTGCTTATTGCCGTGCGGGAGGAAAACGGGCTTTCCACGGCACTGATCGTGTTCGCGGCGGTTTCGCTGCTTTCGGTTTTTGTGGTGCCGATCAAGGAAGCGGCGCTTTTGTTCATCGCGTTCTTCGGGTATTATCCCATTCTGCGGGAGACCTTTGCCAAAATCCGCCCCAAGGCTCTGAGCTGGGTGGTGCGGCTGGTGATCTTTAATGCGGCAGTGGTGGCGGCATACTGGGTTATCGTCCATGTTTTCGGCATTACCGAAATTCTGGACGAGTTCGGAGATTTCGGCAAGTACTCGGTGCTGGTGCTGTTGGCGCTCGGAAATGTGTTTTTTGTCATTTACGATGGCGCGGTGAAAAATATCACACTGGCGTATCGCAACTGGTTCCGACCAAAAATACTAAAAAAAGCCCGCTGAAAGGCGGAGGACGGCGGCTCTTTGGCTATGCAGAGAGCTGCATATAATGAATATAAAAGGGAAGCTTTTCTGCGACATCTTGCAGGGAACCACTGCAATATGATATAATAAAGCTGCCAAAGGCGATAGAAAGGAGCGCTGTCCATGAACAATTTTCAGATTTTTCTGGCGACCTACGCTCAACCGCTGATCTGGTTGGCTGTGGCACTGGTCATGCTTATTGCAGAGGCCGCTACGGTGCAGATGGTCAGCATCTGGTTCTGCTTGGGAGCGGTGGCTGCTGCCATTACCGCAATACTGGGCGGCTCGGTACCGGTGCAGGTTGTTGTATTTGTGGTCGTTTCCGGCGTGACTCTGGCATTTACCCGCAAGTTCGTTAAAAAGGTGCTGCGGGTGAAAAAGACTCCCACCAATGCCGACAGCGTGATCGGCGCCATCGGGCAGGTGACCGAGCCCATCGATGATGAGGCGGGCACCGGACGCATCAAGGTGGAGGGTATGGACTGGAGCGCCCGTACCACCGACGGCAGTAAGCTGCCGGAGGGCGTAAAGGTCAAGGTAAAAGCAATCGCAGGTGTTAAACTGATGGTTTCCCCCATCAGAGAAAAGGAGGACTAATATTATGTGGCTGATTATCGTTCTGGTTGTGCTGGTGATCCTTTTGCTGGTGACCAATATCCGAGTGGTTCCGCAGGCGACCGAGTTTGTTATTGAGCGGCTGGGCACCTACTATACCACCTGGGAGACCGGTCTGCACCTGAAGGTGCCGCTGGTGGACCGTGTGGCGAAGCGTATCTCGTTGAAGGAGCAGGTGATGGACTTCGCACCGCAGCCGGTTATCACCAAGGATAACGTCACCATGCAGATCGATACCATCGTGTTCTACCAGGTGACCGATGCGAAGCTGTATACCTACGGCGTGGAGCGACCCATTCTCGCCATCGAGAGCCTGACCGCCACCACCCTGCGTAATATCATCGGTGATATGGAGCTGGATCACACCCTGACCTCCCGCGATGTCATCAACAGCCGCATTACCGCCGCCCTGGACCAGGCGACCGATAAGTGGGGCATCAAGGTGAACCGTGTGGAGCTCAAGAATATCGTGCCGCCGCGTGACATTCAGGACGCGATGGAGAAGCAGATGCGTGCCGAGCGTGAGCGCCGTGAGGCGATCCTGCGCGCTGAGGGTGAAAAGCGCAGCCAGATCCTCATTGCCGAGGGTAAGAAGGAAAGCCAGATTCTGAACGCCGAGGCTGAAAAGCAGGCGGCTATCCTGCTGGCGGAAGCCGAGAAGGAAAAGAAGATCCGCGAGGGTCAGGGCGAAGCCGAGTCCATTATGCTGGTGCAGAAGGCGCAGGCAGATGCCATTCGCCTTTTGAACGAAGCCTGTCCCAGCAAGGAAGTGCTGACGCTGAAGGCCTACGAGAGCTTTATGAAGGCTGCCGACGGTCAGGCAACCAAGATCATCATTCCCAGCGAAATTCAGGGTATGGCGGGTCTTGCCGCTTCCGTCAAGGAGCTTGTCAAGGAATAAACCGAAATTTTAGTAAAAGCGCTGTCCTTTGCGGGATAGCGCTTTTTCTATTCGTGTGATATAATGAGTAACAGAGCGTCCTCCCCCTTTTTTTGGGTTGGTGGTGGGCCGCCGACCGGCAGCACCGCCCCGCTGGGTGCCGCCCGCCCCCACTGGGGGGGGGCGGCTGGGCGGGCGAAGCCCGCTGCGGCGCGTAGCGCCGCCCTGCGGGGCGGGTAGCAGGCGGACGGCACCAAAACGGAGGAGGAAGCAAAAATGGCAAAGCTGTACTTCAAATACGGGGCGATGGGAAGTTCCAAATCGGCGCAGGCGCTCATCACCAAGTTTAACTACGAGGAGTTGGGCATGACTGTCTGGCTTATCAAGCCCTCGGTGGATACCCGGGACGGTGCCGATATCGTCAAATCCCGCATCGGTCTGGCAAAAAAAGCGGACATCATTCTGCCGGAGGATAATATCATTGAAAAATTTGACCAGCACCCCGGCATGGACGTCATCATTGCCGATGAGTGCCAGTTTTTCACGCCGGAGCAGATCGACCAGCTGCGCTCGCTGGTCGATGAGCGCAATATGCCGGTCATCTGCTTCGGGCTGCGCACCGACTTTTTGACCCACCTGTTCCCCGGCAGCCGCCGCCTTTTTGAGGTCGCGGACTCCCTCACCGAGATCAAAACCGTCTGCGCCTGCGGGCATAAGGCGACCGTCAATGCCCGTATTGCGGGCGGGCGCATCGTCACCGAGGGCGAGCAGGTCTTCCTGGGCGGTAACGAAAGCTATGTGGCCATGTGCTACAAGTGCTGGCAGGAGAAGATCAAAAAACAGCGGGAAGAGGAAAACAAATGAGCGATAACCTGAGCTTGGCACTGGGCGGCATCGTGCTGGTGCTGGCGGCAATCGGCATTTTTCGGGGGGAGAAATAATAGCTATGGCAAAGGATAAAACTGAAAAAACCAATGTAATGCGCCTGCTGGAGCAGAAAAAGCTGCCCTATACCCCGCACGATTACCTTGCCTCCGGGGCGGTAAGCGGGGTAGAGGTGGCAGCCGCCCTTGGTGAGCCGCCGGAACGGGTCTTTAAGACGCTGGTGACCACCGGCGCCTCCGGCGGGCACTATGTCTTTGTTATTCCCGTGGCGGAGGAGCTGGACCTGAAAAAAGCCGCCAAGGCGGTGGGGGAAAAGAGCATCGCCATGCTGCCGCAAAAGGAGCTGCTGCCCCTCACCGGGTATATCCACGGCGGGTGCAGCCCCATCGGCATGAAGAAACCGTTCCCCACCGTGCTGCATGAGAGCGCCGCAGACTGCGAGAGCATCTATGTCAGCGCGGGGAAGATCGGCTATCAGGTGCAGCTTTCCCCCGGCGACCTGCAAAAAATGCTGCCCCTGAAGTGCTGCGATGTGATAAAATAAACGCAAAAACGCCCGCCGTATGGCGGGCGCATTTGTTTGTGCGGGGGTCAGTCGGCGGGGACATACTCCACACTGGCGTACCGCAGCTGGAGACCCAGCAGCGGACTTTCCCATTCCTCCCACTCCAGCGTGCGGGTGCCAAGCAGAAAATCGGTGGGCAGAATGTTGCCATGCATTAACCGATTGCAGCAGTCCTCGTAGGCTTCAGCCGGATCGTCGCCCTGCCCATAGCTGTTGCCGTAGACGGAGAAAACCCCCTTGTAGTGGTTTTCCCCCAGCTGCTCCAGGTGGGTCAGCACCATAAAGTCGGGTATGAGCATGCCCCAGCCGGTAGATTCCACATTTCCATCCTGCGTCAGGGTGGTATTACGGGTTTCATACTGGGTGATGGGCTCACCCAGGTATTCCATGGCGGCCCGGTCATATTCCGCCTTGGGGTAGGAGTAGGTCACTTCTTTTCCGGCAGCCATTTCCTCAGCGGCCAGCTTTACCAGCACATAGGCGGCACGGCTGCCGGCGGTCTCCTTTTGGCCAGCTTTGGGATACAGTAAAAAGATATCGGCGTTATTATAGGGGTTCTGGAAATACTCAAAGTACTTCTTCACATCGGGGTCAATGGGAGTATTGTCCGGCTCGGTGACGGGGTCGGTCACAGGGTCGGTGACGGGATCGGTCACGGGATCGGTCACGGGATCGGGGTCGGGATCGGGAGTGGGGGCGGGCTTTTCGCCGCAGGCGGTCAGCAGCAGGGCAAGGCACAAGGCAAGCAGCAGGGGCAGCATCGTTTTCTTCATGTTGTTTCCTCCCGTTGGTGTCATTGATATTAGGCTTACACTATTTATAACGAACGAGCGCCGCAAAATGCAACACGCTTTTGCAAAAAAACTGCGGCAAGGAAGATGCTTCCTTTCTCTCATTATACATAAGGGGGGGTGAAAGTCAAGCGAGGACCCATAGGCGGGGCAAAACGTAAAAACACCCCGCCGCAGGGGCAGGGTGTTCGTGTGTTTTTAACCGCAGGTTGCCTTAGTCGGTGACATAGGGCAGCAGGGCCAGATGACGGGCACGCTTGATCGCGGTGGTCAGCTGGCGCTGATGGCGGGCGCAGGTACCGGTCACGCGGCGGGGAACGATCTTTCCACGCTCGGACAGGTAGCGGCGCAGACGCTGGGTGTCTTTATAATCGATCATCTCGATCTTATCGGCACAGAAAGCACAAACCTTTCTGCGGGGACGACGGTCGCGGTTCATGGGTCTCTCGGGTCTTTCGGTACGCTCCATAGCCATGGTTCAAACCTCCTTGTTAGAATAATGAAACAGTTTTCGTCGGGATCAGAAGGGCAGGTCGTTATCGCTTTCCGCTTCCTCAAAATCGCTGACAGCGCCATTGGCATAGGCAGGCTGTGCGGGGGCGGGGGCAGTGAAGCTGTTTTCATTGTAGCTTGTGCTGCCGCTGCCGGAGTTGCTGGACTTTGCGCCGGTAAAGAACACATTGTCGGTCACAATTTCGGTGGCGGTGCGCTTATTGCCGTTTTTGTCCTCGTAGTTGCGGGTCTGGATAGAACCCTCCACGCCGATGACATCGCCCTTGTGGAAGTAGCGGCAGACGAACTCCGCCTGCTGACGCCAGGAAGTGATGTTGAGAAAGTCAGTCTTGCGTTCGCTGTCACGACCGGAGAACCGGCGATCCACAGCGATACTGAAGCTGCAAACAGAAATCCCATTGGGGGTCTGCTTCAGCTCAGGGTCTGCGGTCAGGCGACCGATGAGAATGGCTTTATTAAACATTACATCATCTCCTTAGTTCTCTTTAGCAATAATGAGAGAACGGATCACACCTTCGGTGATCTTGTAGATACGATCCAGCTCCGCAGGGAACTCGTGGGGAGCAGTGAAGTTGACGAGAACATAGTAGCCTTCCTGCTCGTAGTCGATTTCGTAAGCCAGTCTGCGCTTGCCCCACTCATCGATGGAATCGATGGTGCCGTTGGCAGCGATCAGATCGGTAAACTTCTTCACCAGCTCGGCGGTGGCTTCCTCGGTCAGCTTGTTGCTCAGTACGAATACTGTCTCATAGCTCTTGGTCAGGTTTGCCATACTTTACACCTCCTTATGGACTTTCGCCCCCCACACTTGGGCAGGGGGAAGGAGTTATGCCATGAAAATTTAGCACAACATAAGAATTATACCAACAAAAAAACCGCAAGTCAACAGTCAGACCGGCGGTTTTTGGCTTTATAACGGGGATTTTATGCGATAATTTACATCAAAAAGACCGAAGTAAGAATGGAAACGACCGAGAACACCCCGATCACCACCAGAAATACTGCCAGCCAGCTTGTGCCGCCCATACGGGAAAGGTTCTGATAATACTGCTGCGTACCTGCTGCCGCATGCCCGCGGTAACGCTGGATATTGATCTGCTGGGTAATCTTTTTGAGATAGAAATAGTTGAAGAACAGCGAGCAGAGAACGCTGATTACCAGCCCGCCGTACTGCGCAATGGCAGAGGTAGAAACCATTGCCTGATAGTGAGGCGAAAGGGTGTTCAGATTCAATAGCTCCGAAAGGGTGGTAACGCCTGCTGACATGGCATCTTGAAAATAGGGAACATAGCTGATGGCAAAGGGAACATAGCAGCCAAGCTGAATGCCCACCAAAATGGCGCCCCATGCGTACATCTTGCGGTAGAAGCAGTAAAGCCCTGAAAAGAAGAACGCTGCGATATTAAAGCTCACCGGCGTTTTTCTTTGCAGCATGGCGCGGAATTTATAAAGGAAGCCCAGCGCATTGGGCCCCACATACGCCGCTACCTCGCGGGCGGTCAGCTCGTTATTCAGCTTTTCGTTGGGGTCTATATTGTACTGGTCACGCACATATTCGGCAAAGCTGCCGCCGTCCGGCGTTTTGCGGTCGCCGGCGGGAATATGCTCTCCGGTCTCCTTTAGCGGATAGCCGCACAGTTCACAGTGCTCCTGCCCGGCAGGGTTGACGGTACCGCAGCGGCTGCACATGACCAGACCGTCATCGGCACGGGGAGCGGACTGCTGGTCGTCCAACGGCACCGAGGGGCCGGGTGCCGTCTTGGGGGGCTGCCACACATAGCCCTCGGCGTGGCGCTGCTCGTAGACGCAGTGCCCCAGCTCTTTATAGCAGGCGCGGTGGTAGGGCGTGCCGCACTCCGGGCAGACAACAATATCGTCCTCTGCGGTAAAGGGCTTGCCGCAAGCCGCACAGGATATACCGGTATATTTCACAGAGATAGCCTCCTTATTGGCACTTTACCATGTATTATAATATAGGAAGTGGGGCAATTCAATGGAATTTCGGTGAACAAATTCTCTTTTTGACGATTTTTTTGGGAAATTTACGGGTTTTGTTTTACAAGCTGCCGCTTTTATGGTAGAATAATACGGCTATTGAGAGATAAAAAAAGAACAAATACAAGGTGTAAACTAATATGATTTAATACAATCTGTAAATATTAACTGACTATATAGATGATTTAGGAAAGGGAAAAACCTATGCTGCAATTTGAAGAACTGAGACTGAAGCTGGAGGGCATGGAGCCGGAGCTTCGGGAGCTTCGACAATCCCTCAATATTGATAAGTTGGGCATCGAGATCGCCGAGCTGGAGCGCAAGGCGGCGGAACCGAGCTTTTGGGACGACATGGAAAACAGCCAGAAGGTGCTCCAGCGCACGGCACAACTCAAAGCGAGCGTTGAGACCTATCAAAAGCTGCAATCGCTGTACGAGGATACCCTCACCCTCATCGAGCTGGCGGAGGAAGCCGGCGATGAAAGCGTGTACGAGGAAGCTGCTGCCGATACCGAGCAGCTGCAAAGCCGCATGGCGGAGGTGCGCCTGACCACCCTGCTCACCGGCGAGTATGACAGCAAAAATGCCATTCTTACCTTCCATGCGGGGGCAGGCGGTACTGAGGCGCAGGACTGGGCGCAGATGCTGTACCGCATGTATACCCGCTGGGCGGAGCGCCACGGCTATTCCTATAAAATTCTGGATTACCTTGATGGCGACGAGGCAGGCATTAAGAGCGCCTCTATTCTCATTGAGGGGCTGAATGCCTACGGCTTCCTCAAGTCGGAAAACGGCGTTCACCGTTTGGTGCGCGTTTCTCCCTTCGATGCCAGCGGACGCCGTCAGACCTCCTTTGCTTCGCTGGAGGTCATGCCGGAGATCGACAAGGACGTGAACATCGAGATCCGCGAGGAGGATATCCAGATGGACGTGTACCGTGCCAGCGGCGCGGGCGGACAGAAGGTTAATAAGACCTCCAGCGCCGTGCGCCTGACCCACCTGCCCACCGGTATCGTGGTGGCGTGTCAGGTGGAGCGCAGCCAGCACCAGAACCGTGAGGTCGCCATGAATATGCTGCGCAGTAAGCTGGTGGAGATCAAGGAGCGCGAGCACTTGGATAAGATCGAGGACATCAAGGGCGTGCAGAAGGAGATCGCATGGGGCAGCCAGATCCGCTCCTATGTGTTCATGCCCTACACCATGGTCAAGGATCACCGCACCAACTACGAAACCGGCAACATCACCGCCGTCATGGACGGCGACCTCGATGGCTTCATCAATGAGTATCTCAAGAAAAAGAGCCAGGGCACACTGGAAAAATAAGATCACAGTAAAATGACGATTCCCGATCAGCGGAACACCGCGGGTCGGGAATTTTTTATTATAAATTTTAGAAAGTAGCTTGGGCTTGACTTAACGCATAGATCATGGAATCAATACCTGATAGCGCCGTATAACAGCTGCCGGTTTTCCTAAAGGCGGGAGTGTAATAGATATTATTGTCAGCGTCAAAACAGAATTCTTCCGCAGATAGTTCTTTCGCTTCCGATGCCAACAGACTACCTTCCCAAAAGCTCCGCAGGAAGTCAATTCCCGCACACATGGTAGCGATGGGCTTCTTTTTGCTGATAAAATGAGTGACGCACGCCTCTATCGCATTAGAATTCTTATAATTGCGCAGCAAACCGATCCCGCCGGGGATAATTAACGCATTGTATTCGTCAAATTCAATCTCACGAATATCTTCTATGCGTCCTCTGCCAATGCGGGCAGCTTCTAAAAGAATATTCCGCTTTTCTGCCAGCTGCTCCGTCAGGTGGTTGACCGATTGAACGGAGAGAGCTTCTGCAACAGGCGTGTAATCACAACCATACTTGTCAAGCGCTGCATATGTTAGAATTACTTCTTCGATGCATGAGCCATCACCAAGTCCGCAGCCAGCTAATAAAACCAGACACTTCATTTTCGGTTACCTCTACAAAATTCAATTGGTTCATTTTCTCTTTCACCACTCTGCTTCTCCCAACAGCCTCGCCACCACCTCGGCGGCGATCAGCAGACCGGCGCTGGAGGGCACCCACGGACTGCTGCCGGGGGTGTCCTTGGGACGAGATTGCCCCGGGACAGGTGCGGTACCGCGGTTTTTGGGCGTTCTGGGCGGCTCGGTGGAATACACCACCCGCAGATGCTCAATGCCGCGGGCACGCAGCTCCCGCCGCATCACCCGTGCCAGCGGGCAGGTGGTCGTTTTGCTGATGTCGCAGGCAGTCAGCAGGTCGGGACGCAGCTTATTGCCGGTGCCCATGCTGCTGATGATGGGAACGCCCAGCGCCTTCGCCGTTTGAATCAGGTGCAGCTTGGCGGTGACGGTATCGATGGCGTCCACGATGCAGTCAAAGCCGGAAAGATCAATCAGATCGGCGTTTTCCGGCATATAAAAAATGGGATACTCGGTCACACGGATAGCAGGATTGATATCCCGCAGCCGTGCCGCCATCACCGCTGCCTTCGGCAGCCCGATGGTGGAATGCAGCGCCACCAGTTGACGGTTTATGTTACTTTCGCTCACCGTGTCGTGGTCGATAAGGGCAAGCTGCCCTACACCGGCACGCCCCAGCGCCTCGCAGCACCAGCTGCCCACGCCGCCCAGCCCAAAGACGGCGACCCGCTTCTGCGCAAGAGCTTGAATGGCGTCCTCGCCCAGCAACAGGGCGGTGCGTTCAAACTGGCTCATACGGCAGCCTCCCCGCGGGCGCGCGCCAGCTTCTGCTGGCGGATATCCTTGCCGACAAAGCGGAACATGGTGTAGCTGCCGATTAGGCGGGAAAGGATACGCTCGTTATACATTTTGCCCATGGCTGTCAGGTCAAGATTGGTGCTGATGATGGTGGGGCGGCACTCGGTCATGCGGTCATTGATGACCTGATACAGTACCGACTGGCTGTATGCCGTGGCAAATTCCGCTCCCATATCGTCCAGAATCAACAGGTCGCAGGAGAGGATTTCCCGCATGGCGGTCATATCATCGGGAGTGGCGTTGCGGTTAAAGCGCACCCGCTCAAAGCAATCAATAAGCGCCTGCGCCGGATAATACCGGACGGAAAAGCCCTTTGCCGCCGCCTCCTGTGCAATGCAGGCGGAAAGATAGGTCTTTCCCAGACCGGTTCGTCCCGTAAACAGCAGATTGCCTGAGCTTTTGCCGAAATTTTCGGCGTAGCGGCGGCAGTAGGCAAGGATATTTCTCATCGCTTCCCGCGGGGAGAGCTTTCCTCCCTCGGCGGTATCGCTGTAGTAGCTCAGATCAAAATCCGCAAAGCCGCGGCAGTCCGCCAAAAGCCCTGCCGGCAGTGCAGCAACGGATCTCTCCCGCAAAAGCTGCTGCAGGCAGCGGCAGCGCCTGCCGTCCACAAAGCCGGTATCTCCGCACAGCGGGCAGGTATATCGGGGGAGCAGCAGGTCCTCGGCAATGCCGGCTTCCGCCAGCGTCTGCCGGCGCTCCTGCTTGATCCGCTCCAGTGCAGCGTGGTATTTTTCAGTCGGCTCTCCCTCCAGTGCGGCGGCAGTCATCTGACGGCATACCCCGGCGATTTCGGCGTCAAACTGCCGCAGTCGGGGCAGGCTGCCGTACAATTCATCTCGCCGAAGGTCGGCGTCCTCCTCCGCACGGCGGCGGCGGCGCGCCAGCAGCTCGGTCACTTCACGATAGGCATTATCTCCCATAAGTCGATGTCCTTTCTTATCCGTTGGCGTTCTGTTCCATAATACGCATGGCTTCCCCTATATCAAAGGAGTAATCTCCATCGGAAGCCTTTTGTGCAGCGCTGCGCTCGGCTTCGGCGGCTTCAACGGTGGTGATTCCCTTGGCTGCCCATGCTGCCAGTATTTTGTCTATGTAGGCAAAGGAGACCTTACCGGTGGCATCTACTGCGCGGTCATAGGCAAGTTTCAGCAGATCTTCCGGCGACATGTATTCGCCGCACCAGCGTGCCACACACGCCTTTTCTTTGGCGGTCAGCGCCCGCTCCGGCAAACCGAACAGTCGGCGGATCCGCTGCTCGTCGTTCTCTTGGCGGGTCAGCCACATAATCTTCTCCTCTGCCTTTTCGTAGGTGTCGACGCCTTCCTTCAACCAGCCTGCTACCGTTTTCTCCAGATAACCCAGCTTTGTTTTCCCCTTGTTACGGCAGTAGGCGGCAGTTACCAGCAGATAGTCGGGAGAAAGCTCCAACGAGCCGTACAGATAGGCGAGGACCTCCCGCTCACTGGCGGAAAGCACTTCGCCTCGCGCCGATTCCAGCTCCGTCGTTAATGCAGAAAACTGCTTGTCCTGCCGCAGCAGTGTGTTGATCTCTGCAGGAGAAAGATGTCCCCTTGCCCGCACGGTGGTAATGGTCTGCCCATTGGCGGTCTCCTGCGTGACAGCAGGGGAGGGTACGGCAGGTGGGGCGGCTTGGGAGGATTGGGGTACTACCGGCTGCGGTGCGGGGGCGGTACAGGGAGTAAAAAGCTCCGCCTCCTGCCAGTATTGCAGGCAATCATTTACCTCGGATTCAGACAGCCCCAGCCGTGCGGCAATACCGGTGGTATCCACTGGGCTTTGTCCCTGCCGCAGTGCCAGCAGCAGCACCTTAAGCTGCCCCTCGGTGCAGAATTTCAGGTAGCGGTCGGCAACGGCTGCAGGGACGGCAAATATGCTGCCCCATACCCCGAAATTGATCTCGTACGGCATAGCGGCTCTCCTCCTTTTGCTGTATAGGCTCCGGCTTCCGTGGGAGCACCGCCCGCAGGGCGTTTCGGCTGCGCCGAAACAGACGGGCTTCGCCCGTCTTGCCCGCCGCAGGCGGGCAGCCCTGCGGGCGTCTCTTCCCAAGGCAGCGGCTTCGGCGTTCGGAAGCCATATTTCAGCCACAATTATACCACAAACAAATCTTAATGAGAACACAAAAATCAAATTCCCGCACGGAGGTTGCTTTTCCCCTGCAAAAAAGGTTATAATAGAGAAAATCCATCAAAAGAAAGGCTTATACCATGCATTTTTATTACGAACCCAAGGGCGTCTGTTCCCGCGCCATTGATATTGACATCGACGAGACGACCGGCGTGATCCGCCAGGTACAGTTCACCGGCGGCTGCAACGGCAACACCAAGGGATTGAGTGCTTTGGTCGTCGGACAGCCCGCCGGGGAGGTTATCAGCCGCTTGCAGGGCATTCGCTGCGGGCTGCGTCCCACCAGCTGCCCCGACCAGCTGGCGCAGGCATTGACCGAGGCGTTGGAACAGATCTGACCCCGCAGAAAGCGGAAAAGGAGAGGGAGGTAACCGGCGTGACAGAGGATATTAAGATCTATCGACAGAATACAGAAGAACCGCCCCTTTCCGAAGGGGAGAAGGCGGCAAGGGAATACCGCCGCCAGCAGGAAAACGGCAATTTGGAGCGTGCGCACCGGCTGGGAGAGGCACTTTACCGCCTCTTTCTTGCTATGCCCGTGCAGGGGGACTATGCCGCCCAGCAATGGGTGCTGCTCTCCTTTCTGGTGGAAAACGAGCTGGAGCAGCAGGTAGAAAACACCCTGCTGAGCCAGTCGGTGCAAAGCCGCTTTGCAGAGCTGTTGGAGCAGCAGTCGCCGGAGCTGGCGCATACGGTCCATGATGCGAGAGCCTTTACCCTATATACCCTCAATGAGACCCGCCGCTCCCCCCGCAGTGAGGGCGAGATCTTTGCCAAGCTGTGCGAACAGCCGGAAAACGAGGAGGTCATCGCATTGGGCGAGCGTCTGGCGGAGGAATTTACCGCCCGGATTACCGAAGCGGTTGCCGCAGCCGGCTTCCTTACGGATTAAGGCAGGAGGCAGTAAATGGAACAGAATTTTTTTACCGAAGGGGTGCGCCCCGGCAGTGTGACCACGCCGGAGCAGGTGCAAATGCTCCTTTGCTATATCTTTCGGGAAGCGGACCGACCGGTCACATTGGCGCAGGTGAATGAGGTTCTGCAGCGACAGTCGCTGGTCAATTATTTTGAGTTTGCCGAAGCCGCCAAATTGCTGATCCGCATGGGACATCTTCAGCCGCAGCAGGACGGTTGCTATGTTCTGTCCGAAGAGGGCAGGGCGCTGTCGGATACCTTTCGGGATAAGCTGCCGCCTGCCGTGCGGCAGCGTGCGCAGTGTGCATTGGACGATATGCTGACTCTGCTGCGCCGTCAAAGGGAGAACAAGGTGCAGATCAATCAGGTAGGGGACGGCTGGCAAATCACCCTCACTATCACCGATATCGGTAGCGATTTGATGAGCCTGACGCTTTTTCTGCCCACCGAGGAGGAGTGCGGACAGGTGCGCCGCCGCTTCCTCAATGACCCGATGCTGCTGTATAAGGGCACCATGGCGCTGCTCACCGGCGATATGGAGACCTTCGGTGATCTGACACCCAGCGACAGAGATCTTTTTATCTGATGATCCAATAAAGGAGAGAAAAATGGCTGCAAAGCGTACGTTAATGGTATTCTGCACGCTGTACGGGCTGGCAAAGGTCGTCGGTACGGTGCTGTATCACCTGCGTGGGGCAGGACAGCTCCAGCTGGCGGTGCTCATTGTGTCACTTGTTGTCGGCGTGATCGGGCTGGGCGCAGGAATCATATGGATCGCCCAGCGCCGGGTGCGCGGTGTGACGGTACGAATCTTGCTGCTGCTGTACAGCATGGCGGCGGTTGCCAATATTCTGATTACCCGCGTCAATCCGGTGCCGCAGGGCATCGGAGCATGGGAGATTCTGGTGACGGGCACATTGTTTGAGTGTATCTTGTTTCTTGCCTCTCTGCTCATTCCCATGCCGGATTACCCCGACGGCAAAGCGTAAGGCATATTTTTTTAAAAAAGGGATTGCCTTATTGCTGCGGGTGGTGTATAATATACAGGCATCGGAGGCGTAGCTCAGCTGGTCAGAGCGCCTGCTTCACACGCAGGAGGTCCACGGTTCGAGCCCGTGCGTCTCCACCAAATAAAAAACGCCTTCGGGCGTTTTTTTGTTTTAAGAGGGCAGCGGAAAAGGCAAAAAACATTGTTCGGGGAGAAAGCTGCCGCAGCGCCTGCCGAGTTGAACCGTTCCGGAAAATATGCTATAATACCTTCGCTTGACAAGAGCACATACGGTTTTTGCGGGCATAAATGCCGTATGGCATTGCGCGGTTCATCGGCAGGCGCCAGCCTGCCATCTTCGCCGCGCTTCCCCCTACAGCATTTCTGCCGCGCAAAAACTCCACAGGACTTTTCGGCGAGGGAAAATCAGATGATGGCAAGGAAGAGGACGCCGGCATACTGGCGTATGCCAAGGACGATGACGCAGTCAGCGCTGATTTGCACCGCCGAAAAGCGTGTGTGTCCTTGTCAAGCGAAGGTACCATATGCAGCTATACATTACCGTATTTCATCAGGGAGGGTGTATGAATACCTTTTTGAAGCTGGCTTTTCTGTTCTTTATCGGCTCCTCGCTGGGCTGGGTGCTGGAGCTTTTGTTCCGGCGTTTTCTCTCCGGCAATAACCCGGAGCGCAAATGGATCAACCCCGGCTTTATGGTGGGGCCCTATGTGCCGTTGTACGGTACGGGGCTTTGTATTTTGTATCTGGTCTCCCGTCTGGCAGAAAGCAGGCAGGGCGGCAGCGCCTTGTGGAACAATATTCTGATGCTGCTGCTGATGGCAGCCGCCATGACCGCCATCGAGTATATCGCCGGTATCATGACGCTGAAGGTGATGCATGCCCGTCTGTGGGATTACAGCCGCCGCTGGGGAAATATTGACGGACTGATCTGCCCGTTGTTTTCGGCAATTTGGGCGGTAATGGGCGCAGCTTACTATTTTCTTGTCGATCCCTATATCTTGCGGGCGCTGGATTGGCTTTCCCGCAATCTGGCGTTTTCCTTTGTCATCGGGGTATTCTTCGGCGTCTTTGCCATCGACTTTGTCTACTCCACGCATCTGATGGTGAAGATAAGGACCTTTGCCCGCGAGAAGAATGTAGTGGTCCGCTACGAGGAGCTGAAAGCCTATCTCAAGGAGGGCAGAGAGAAGGGAAAACAGCACTTCTTTTTGGCGCTGCATACCGATCTGCCGATGCGGGAGCAGCTTCAGCGGTATTACGAGTATCGTAAAGCCCGCCGCGAGGAGCTGGACAGAATTCTCCACGGGGAAAACGACGGCAATACTGCTGCCAACGCACAGTAATATCACAAACCGAAAGCGCGCCGGAAGGTGCGCTTTTCTGTGCGTTTTCTTCCGCAGCCGGGTGCGGACGCCTGCTTTGCCCCACTGCCGATGAGAAAGGGCACTTTTTTAGGTGCTGCAAGGCGGAGAAAGCAGAGGACGGGTTTATTTTGGACAAAAAGCACAAAATGCCACAGGTTTTTTTGGAAAAGCACTTGAAACGGAACACACTATTGTGTAGAATGGGGAAGTCCCAAAGTATTCGGCAGGTATTGCCGATATTCTGCCGCCTGCGGGCGGCGAAAAACCGAATTATGGAGGAAAGACGCATGAGAACGCTGTTTACGTCCGAGTCGGTGACCGAAGGTCACCCTGACAAAATCTGCGATCAAATCTCCGATGGTGTACTGGACGCCCTGCTCGCTGTTGATCCCTATTCCCGCTGCGCCTGCGAAACCACCGCAGAGCCCGGTGCGGTGCACATCATGGGAGAAATAACGACCTCGGCAACGGTAAATTACATCGAGATCGCACGCAAGGTCATTCGGGAGATTGGCTATACCAAGCCCGAGTATGGCTTTGATGCTGATACCTGTGAGATCAGTTGCTCGCTGCACACCCAGTCGGCGGATATCGCCCAGGGTGTCGATCTGGCGCTGGAAGCCAAGGAAGCCATTGATACTGACGGACTCGGCGCCGGAGATCAGGGCATGATGTTCGGCTTTGCCTGCGACGAAACGCCGGAGCTGATGCCCCTGCCCATTACGCTGGCGCATCGCATTACCCGCCGGCTTGCCGCAGTCCGCAAAAGCGGTGAACTGGGCTACCTTCGCCCCGATGGCAAGGCACAGGTTACGGTAGAATATGAAAACGGCAAGCCCGTCCGCATCAACACAGTGGTGCTTTCCACTCAGCACGATGAGGATATCGACCCCGCAACGCTCCGTCAGGATATGATCGAGCGGGTCATCAAGCCCTGTATCCCCGCCGAAATGCTGGACGATGAGACCAAGTATTACATCAATCCCACCGGTCGCTTTGTACTGGGCGGCCCTGCTGCGGATACCGGGTTGACCGGCCGCAAGATCATTGTGGATACCTATGGCGGCTACGCCCGTCACGGCGGCGGCGCCTTCAGCGGCAAGGACGCCACCAAGGTGGACCGCTCTGCGGCGTATATGGCAAGAAATATTGCCAAGACCATTGTGGAGGCGGGAGCTGCCCACCGCTGCGAGATCCAGCTCAGCTATGCCATTGGTGTGGCGCGCCCCGTTTCCATCTATGTAGAGACTGCCGGCACCAATGCCATTCCCGAAGCGGACATTTTCCATTGGATCGAGCGCAATTACGATCTCCGCCCGGCGGGAATCATCGAAAAACTGGGGCTGCATGCGCCCATCTTCGGCAAGACGGCGGCATACGGTCACTTTGGCCGCAACGACGCCGAATTCAGCTGGGAAAAAAGCGACCCCAAGGCGCTTGCCGAGCTGAAGGCGATGGTCGCCGAAATGAAGCAGAACTAAACCAAAACAGGATAAAACAAAGGGAGCCTTTCCAGAGGGAGAGGCTCTCTTTTTAGTAGGTGCGGGGGAGAAAAAAAGAACGATGCCGCCCTCCGGCGGGAGAGCGGCATCGCGCAGATCATTTTCTCTTTTTCCCATTGGGATTTTTGGGGCGCTTTTTACGGACGGAATAGCCGAAGGAACCGATTTTTTTGCCCATGGCGAAGTATTCCCCATGAGAATACGCCATCAGCCCTGCCTTTTCCAGACGCAGCTTACCTGCCTCGTCCAGCAGCTTTTCCTCCACATCCACCGCAACGATTTCGGCTAAAAACATATCATGGCTGCCCAACGGAATGATTTGCCGAACCCTGCATTCCAGCGACAGCGGGCTTTGGGTAATGACCGGTGCAGAGACCTCGTTTGCCGGTTCCGCCGTCAGTCCGGCAGCGGCAAGCTTATCCATTTCTCTGCCGGAGCGGACTCCGCAGAAATCGGTGGCGCGCGCCATAGCGCCGGTAGTCAGGTTGATAACGAACTCGCCCGAATTCTTAATGATCTCATAGGAATAGCGTTCCGGACGCACTGAAATATAGGTCATGGGCGGGTCGCTGCAGGTGATGCCTGTCCATGCAACGGTCAGGGCATTGGGGTTCTCCATTGTACCGCAGCTTACCAAGGCGGCAGGTACCGGCGCCAGCAGGGTGGAGCCTTTCCATTGTATTTTACTCATAGCAGAATTCCTTTCCGGCGGTCAGCCCGCCGCAATATCACTGATGACCTTGATGAACAGAAGCACCAGCACCGTAATGATGACCGGACGCACAATCCTGCTGCCGTTCTTCATCATCATGCCGGAACCAATCACATGCCCCAGCAGGCAGAAGCCGCCGGAGATCAGCCCCAACACCACCAGCACCTGTCCCTTAACCAAGAACAGAACCAAGCTAGTGGCGTTGGAGGAAAGATTGACGAGCTTGACGGTGCCGCTGGCACGCTCCAGTGTCATTTTGCACAAGCCGGTGTACAGCATCAGCAAAAAGGTGCCGGTGCCGGGGCCGTACAGACCGTCATACAGCCCGATGACAAGAGAAAGCACTGCGGCAAGGATCAGCTGGCAGCTGCGGGGAATGGTGCTTGGCGGCATTTCTCCGGCGGGGGCAGGCTTGCGCCGCAGCACCACCACGGCAACCACCGGCAGGGTGGCAAGCAGCAGGTAGCGGATATACTGCTGCGGAACAAGCAGAATGAGCCGTGCGCCGAGATTGGCGCCGAGGATTGCCATAACCATGCAGGGCAGCGCCGCCTGCCAATCCACATAGCCGTTTTTCAGGTAACGGAGCGTGGAGGCAGTGGTGCCCATGGTGGAGCTCATTTTATTGGTGGCAATGGCTTGATAAGGAGGCAATCCCGCCAGCAGGTAGGCAGGCAGAGAGATCAGTCCGCCGCCACCGGCAATGGCATCAACAAAGCCGGCAAGAAAAACCAGCGGACAGATAATGAGAAGTGCTTTTGGTTCAGGCATAGGGGGGTCTTCTTTCTCCATATAAAAATAATATAAAAGTTATACTATTTCGGCTGCCAAAAGTCAAGGGAAGCCGCCTTTACAAGCGAGCTAAAAATGATATAATAATTTTAAAGGGTCTGCAAAAGCTGCGGACAAATCCCGTCCTTTCCATTTTTCTTTCAAGGAGGAGGCAGCCGAGTCTGCCGGTATCAAGCCATGAAATACGGATTTATCAAGGTCGCTGCGGCAAGCCCCGCTTTGCGGGTCGCCGATTGCCGCTACAATGCGGAGCAAAGCGCCGCTGCCATGCAAAGAGCTGCGGCGGCGGGCGTTCGCCTTTTGGTGCTGCCGGAGCTGGGCTTGACCGGCTATACCTGCGGTGATCTGCTGCTGCAGCCGGTTTTGCAGCAGGGAGCGCTGCACGCATTGCAGACGCTGCTTGCCGTCAGCGCAGGCTTGCCGATGACGACGGTAGCCGGACTGCCGCTGGAGGTCGAGGGAAAGCTGTATAACTGTGCCGCTGTGCTGCATGGCGGGAAGATTTTGGGGGTGGTGCCCAAGACCAATCTGCCGAATTACGGCGAGTTTTACGAGGCACGCTGGTTTACCCCTGCTCCTGCCGAAACCAAAGCTATCTCACTGCTGGGGCAGCAGGTCCCCTTCGGCACCGACCTTCTGTTCTGCTGCCGCGAGCTGCCGGAATATAAGCTTGCTGTGGAAATTTGCGAGGACCTGTGGGTGGCGCTGCCGCCCAGCACCCGCCATGTCATGGCAGGCGCTACGGTCATTGCAAACTGTTCTGCCAGCGATGAAACCATCGGTAAGGCAGAGTATCGCCGCGAGCTGATCACCGGTCAAAGCGCCCGTTTGATGGCAGGCTATCTGTATGCCGATGCCGGACGGGGTGAATCCACCACTGACATGGTGTTTGCCGGGCATGATCTGATTGCGGAAAACGGCAGGCTGCTGGCGGAAACCGCTCTGTTCACCAATGAGATGATCGTCACTGAAATAGATGTCCACCGCTTGACCGCTGAGCGCCGCCGCACCAACACATGGCGGGCTGCGGATTCTGCCGGCTATACCATTATCCCGTTCTCGTTGCCTGCCGAGGTGACCACCCTGACCCGCTTGATCGATCCGCACCCCTTTGTCCCTGCGGACAGCGCCGAGCGGAAACAGCGCTGCGAAGCGATCCTGACCATGCAGGCGGAGGGGCTGCGCCGCCGCCTGGAGCATATCGGCTGCCCCTGTGCGGTACTGGGGATCTCCGGCGGCTTGGATTCCACCCTGGCGCTGCTGGTTGCGGTGCGTGCGTTGGATCTTCTGGGGCGTCCCCGTACCGATATGATCGCTGTGACAATGCCGGGCTTCGGTACCACCCACCGCACCCGCTCCAATGCCGAGCTTCTTTGTGAAAAGCTGGGCGTGACGCTGCGCACCGTTTCCATTGCAGCAGCGGTACGGCAGCATTTTAAGGATATCGGGCACGACGAGAGTGTGACCGACACCACCTATGAAAATGCGCAGGCACGGGAGCGTACGCAGGTACTGATGGACATAGCCAACCAGGAAAACGGTATTGTGGTGGGCACCGGCGATCTTTCGGAGCTGGCGCTGGGCTGGGCAACCTATAACGGCGACCATATGTCGATGTACGGTGTCAACTGCTCCGTACCCAAGACTCTGGTGCGACACATGGTCGAGTGGGCCGCGTCGGTGGAGACGAACGACGCCCTGCGCCTTGCGCTGGAGGATGTGGCCGCAACGCCCGTAAGTCCCGAGCTGCTGCCCGCAGACGAGAGCGGAAACATAGCCCAGAAGACCGAGGATATAGTCGGGCCGTACGAACTCCACGACTTCTTCCTCTACAAATTCGTGCGACAGGGTTTCCCGCCCTCGAAGATACTCTTTCTGGCCATGCACGCCTTCGACGGACGCTACGACCGTGCTACCGTGATCAAGTGGCTCAGGATATTCTTCCGCCGCTTCTTTGCCCAGCAGTTCAAGCGTTCGGCCCTGCCCGACGGACCAAAGGTAGGAAGCGTCTCACTCTCGCCCCGCGGCGACTGGCGCATGCCGTCGGATGCCTCGGCCGCAGAGTGGCTGCGCGAATGCGACTCGCTGGAATAACACGCCACGAAAAGCATTCCCGGAAAAGGCCTCCGCACGGCAAAAGCCATACCCCTTGCCGCCGGACATAAAATAGATATAGATAAATATTATTCTCTCGGCGGGACGGCTTAATAGGGAAGGGATAAAATATATAGAACATAAATCGCGTTTATATGAAACGGACAGCTATAATATTTCTGCTCATGCTGTCGGCCGCGACAGCTGCTCAGGCACAGAACAATCTCTTCGATATCTTGAAGGGAGCGGCATCGGCCGCCGTGGACAAGGCCACCGACGGAGCCTTCACCTCGCAGCGCATAATCGGCTCATGGAGCTACGCCAAACCCGGACTGCGTCTGTCGTCCGACAACGCCCTCTCGGAGATTGCGGCCGCAGCCGCCGTCTCGACCGTCGAAGACAAGATATCGAAATATTACGAGATGGTGGGCATACGCGAGGGGGCCTGCACCTTTGTCTTCAACAGCGACGGCACCTTCACCTCGACCGTAGGCGCCAAGACCATAAACGGC
>USBC01000006.1 GCA_900552845.1 uncultured Oscillospiraceae bacterium
GCCCAAGGGGCGGTCTGCCCTGCGGGCTTATATGCCTCCGGCGACCCGCATTTTCAGCCATAATTATACCACATATTTGCCCACTGTGGCAACGCCCCCTTCATTGACAGTCATGCCGCAAAATGATAAGATAGATGCGGAATATTATCTGCAAATGAAGGAGGCAATTTTGCCATGTCTTTCCGCGATTCCTTTTATTTTGTGCTGATGGAGGTGCACAATGGGCGTCCCATCAGCGTAAAAACCTGCTTTAAGGGGCAGCACGGCGATCTGACCGATCTTTCACGCACCGTCTGCCGCTGCCAGCGCCAGCCGGACGGCTCTTTGGCGCCGGAGTACGGCTTTGACAGCGAGAAAAATGCCAACTGCTTCACTGACTCGATGACGCCCCGTGAGAGGCTGATTATTCTGGGCGGCGGGCATATTGCCGTGCCCCTGTGCGAATTTGCCGCCCGTTGCGATTTTGCTGTGACGGTAGTGGACGACCGTATGGATTTTGCTAATGAGAGCCGATTCCCGCTGGCACAGCAGGTCACCTGTGACAGCTTTGAAAATGCCATCGAGAAGCTTCGCATTACCGCCTATGACTTTGTAGTGGTCATCACACGCGGACACCGTCACGACGCCAATTGCCTGCGTGCGCTCTTTAAGCAGCGGGAACCTGCCTATCTGGGCATGATCGGTTCCCGCCGGCGGGTACGGGGACTTTTGGAGATGCTGAAGGAGGAGGGACTGGACGAGGAGCGTCTGGGGAAAATCTGTACCCCGATCGGGCTTGCCATCGGCGCTGTGTCTCCGGCGGAGATTGCCGTTTCCATTCTCTCTCAGGTGATTGAGTACAAACGGCTGCACGGCGGCGGCAACCGTGCCATCAACACCTCCGACTTTGACTTGACAGTGGCGGAGCAATTGATGAAGGTGCAGGAGCCGGTGGCGCTGGTTACGGTCATTGAGACCAAGGGCTCGACCCCGCGCGGCATGGGCGCCATGATGTATGTTTACCCCGATGGACGCATCGTGGGCAGTATCGGCGGCGGGTGCAGCGAGGCGGCGATCCTGCGGGACGCTTTGGATATTATCGGTACCGGTACCTATCGCGTCATTGACATTGATATGACCGGCGATGTGGCAGAAAGCGAAGGCATGGTGTGCGGCGGCACAATGAAGGTTCTGGTAGAGGACATTCCGCTGGACGTTTACGACGACTGACAACTGCGTAATGCAAAAATTTCCCGAGAGACTGTTGCGTTTCTCGGGATTTTTTGTGGGGAGAAATGGAAGAAGGCGCCGCCTTACTTAAAAGACGAGCTGCACCAGCAGCATATAGCATATGGTGCCGCCGGCGATGGAAAGCAGCATCTGGTGCTTCCACAGGTGCAGCCCCACAGTGACGGCAATGCCGATGAGCTCCGGCAGGCCGTAGCTGTACTGTAAGGGGGCGATATTGCGCAGGCAATACACTACCAGCATGGCAAAAATGGCGCCGGGCAGTACCTTGCCGAGGTACCGGATATACTTTGGCGTGGGGCGGCGGGCGCTGAATACCGCAAAGGGCAAAAAGCGGGTGAGCATGGTGGCTGCCACGCACATGGCAACGGTGATGATCTGCTGGGCGAGGGTCACAGGACAGTCACCTCCTTTTTTTCTCCAGCGGGCGGCGCAGGGCGGAAAGAGCCGCCAGAATGCAGACCATGGTGGGGATCAGGAAGTTATCCGCGCCGAAAAGGAGCAGGCAACCGACACTGGCGAGGAGTCCCACCCATTCGCTGGCATGATGCTTTTCCTTGAGCCACTGCTCCATGAAGATGACAACGAACATGGCGGTCATGACAAAATCCAGCCCCTCGGTATTGAAGCGGATCAGGCTGCCCAGCATGCCGCCCAGGGTGGCGCTGCCCACCCAGTAGAACTGATTGAGCAGTGTGACGAAGAAGTAGAACCAGCCGCGGTCGATGCCATCGGGAATCTGGACGGTGTAGTTGATGCTGAAGGTCTCATCGCACATACCAAAGATGAGGTAGGGTTTTTTCCAGCCCAGTCCCTTGAATTTATCCAGCATGGAGATGCCGTAAAAGAGGTGGCGTGCCTGTATCATCAGTGCCATCAAAAAGCATTGCAGCGGGGCGTAGGGCGCCAGCAGCATACTGACGGCGACAAACTCCAGACTGCCGCCGTAAATGGTAAGGCTCATCAACAGGGGATACCAAAAGCTGAAACCGGAGACATTCATATAAATGCCGTAGGTCATGCCCAGAAAGCAGAACCCCGCAAAGATGGGAATGGTGTAGGGAAATGCCGCACGGAATGCGGCGGCAATGGCTTGTCCCCCGACCGGCGCGCCGGTGGGAGGATTGGTGACGGGTGTGGCTGTGAGAGAGTTGTGCATAGAGATAATTTCCTCGTGAAGATTACTGTGCCGCTATTTTAACACTGCGACGGTAGAGTTTCAAGAGGGGGGCGGGAAGAAGGGGTAAGGCAGGGGGAACATTTTGGGGGGCAAAAAGGAAAGACCCGCTGGGTCGCAGGGGTACCCCTGCGCAGCGGCAAAGCCGCCGAAACCGTCCGAAGGACGGTTTACCCTGCGGGTTGTATGTGCGGTGGGCAGGAATCAGTAGAGGAACTGTCGGAGCACCAGCACCATGATGACGCCTGCCATCAGGGCGGGCATGGCGGCAAGTCGCTCTCTGCCGCCCGCTTCGGCGGGGATCAGCTCTTCGCAGCTAATGGTGATCATCAGCCCTGCAATGCAGGCGGTGACCATGCCCATGGTGTAGGCGGGGACGTCGCGCCACAGCCACCTGCCCAAGGCGTAGCCCAGCAGGGTGGGAAGGCAGGTGGAAAGAGAGAGCCAGAACGCGCGGCGGCGATCATGGGTGGCATAGCGGTAGGGAGCGGCGGTACAGATCCCCTCCGGTATATCGTGGGTGGCGATGGCAATGGCGATGAGCAGCATGGAGCGGCTTTCACTGCCTGCGGCCATGGCGATGCCCTCCGGCAGGTTGTGCAGCATGATGGCTGCGACCATGATCATGGCGGTACGGCGGGCATTACCGCTGCCGCCGATCGTCGGCTGGGGCAGCAGGCAGTGCAGTGCCAACACCCCGAACACACCGATAGCAAGCCCTGCGGCACAGCCGGCAGGGGAACAGGCGGCAAGGCTTTCGGGGAGAAGCTCCAGAAAGGAGAGGGTGAGCATGGTGCCGGCGGCAAATGCAAGCAGGCGGCGGAGCAGTTCTGCCCGACCGGGGAGCAGAACCCCGATGGCGGAGCCGATAAGCGGTCCGAGGACGGCGACGACCGGAACCCAAAGCGTTTCCTGCATGACAAGCCCCCTTTTTTGACATATATATGAGCCACCGGGGAAAATGATGTGGCAATCGGATAGAAACTCTGATATAATTAGAATAGACTTATAGAAAAAGGAGAGACACGATATGCAGAAACCGGCACTGGTCATTATGGCGGCAGGTTTGGGCAGCCGCTACGGCGGACTGAAGCAGGCGGAACCGGTAGGTCCCCACGGGGAACTGATCATTGATTATTCCATTCACGATGCGATGAAAGCAGGATTCGGTCGGGTCATCTGCATCATTAAGCCGGAAAACCGCGAGATCTTTGAGGAGCGGATCGGGCGACAGCATACCGAGGCAAGGATCGAGTATGCCTACCAGCGTATGACCGATCTGCCGGAGGGCTATACCATTCCGGAGGGACGGCAGAAGCCGTGGGGTACCGCCCATGCGGTGATGTGCTGCGCCGATATGCTGCGGGAGCCTTTTGCGGTCATCAATGCCGACGACTACTACGGACCGGAGCCGTTTGAGGAGTTGTATGGCTTTTTGACGGCGTCACACGGTGGTACCGGAAAAATGCAGCTATGTATGGCTGGTTATCGACTGGTAAACACCCTCTCTGATAAGGGAACGGTGGCGCGCGGCGTCTGTACCGTAGATGAAAACGGTAAGCTGACCGACATAGACGAGCGGCTGAAAATCGGCTGGACGGCGGACGGACGCATTACCGATGTGAGCCGTGAGGTAGAGGTAGAGTACGCGCCGCAGACCCCGGTTTCGATGAACTGCTGGGGCTGCCCGCCGGAGCTGATGGAGGAATTTGCGCCGCGCTTTGTGCACTTCCTGAATACGATGAAAGACCCACTGAAGAGCGAATTCCTGCTGCCGGAGATGATAGGCGATCTGCTGCACGAGGGGCGTGCCGAGGTGACGGTTCTGCCCGTCCACAACAAGTGGTATGGGGTGACCTATCGGGAGGATCACGAGCAGGTGGCGGCTGCCATGGCGGCGCTGACTGCCGAGGGGCTTTATCCGGAGGTTCTGAAGTAAACTCATAGAGGGCAGCCTGTGGCTGCCCTCTTTTGTGCCTTTTGCAGAGCGTATCTGCCCCACTGATGAGAGCGAGCAGCAGAAAGAGAATTGACGGCGTGACGGGCAGAGGACTATAATGGAGCCGGAAAGAACGAGACAAGGGGGAATTCGGGTGAAAACAAGAGAGGACGCGGTGGCGGCGTGTATGACGCTGGGCGGCTGTTATGAGGACTACCCCTTTGACGACCCGAACTGGACGGTAATGCGGCACTGCGGCAGTCGGCGCAGCTTTGCGTTGATCTATGAACGAGAGGGCAGAATATGGGTGAATGTCAAGGCGGAGCCGATGTGGGGTGAGCACTGGCGGCGCACCTATCCGGCAGTGGTGCAGGGATATCACATGAACAAGCGGCACTGGATCAGCATTATACTGGACGGGAGCATGACCGATGAGGAGATCCTGCCGCTGATAGCGGAAAGCTGGGCGCTGACGGCACCGAAAGGCAAACTTGGGAAGGTAAAATGAAGCAGCTTTTGATAAAACTAAAAAAAGATCCGGTATTGGCGGCATCGCTGGTGCTGGCGGTTGCTTCCGCTTTTTGGGTAAAGCCCACGGCGGCGTATATCGGGTATATTGACTGGCGGGTGCTGGCACTGCTGGCGGCGCTGATGCTGGTGGTGGCAGCACTGGGACAAGCCGGTTTATTTGACGCAGTAACGGCGGCGCTGCTGCGACGGGTAAGGGACACCCGATGGCTGGCGGCAGTACTGGTGGGAATATGCTTTTTTGCGGCAATGCTGCTGACCAACGATGTAGTGCTGATCACTTTTGTGCCGCTGACGCTGATGCTTACTGCCGGTACCGGTGCGGAACCACTGACCATTCCCATCATAGTGCTGCAGACGGTGGCGGCAAACCTGGGCAGCGCCATGACGCCGCTGGGCAACCCGCAGAACCTGTATCTCTATTCTCTTTCCGGCATGGGACTGGGAGAATTCCTACGGGTGATGGCACCGGTGGCGGGGCTTTCTTTGGTATTGTTGGGCGCGGCAGTGCTGTGCCTGCCCAAAAAGCCGTTGGGTGCGGCAAATATTCATCTAAACCGCCCCGATCGGCGGGGACTGCTGCTGTGGAGCGTGCTGTTCCTCGTGTGCCTACTGGCGGTGCTGCGGCTGCTGCACTACGGCATTGCGCTGGGGCTGGCGGTGCTGACGGCGCTGCTGACCGACCGCACCCTGCTGCGAAAAGTGGATTACAGCCTGCTGCTGACCTTCTTGTGTTTCTTTATTTTTGTGGGAAATATGAAGGCGCTGCCCGCGGTGAGTGAAATGCTTTCCGGCTTGGTGGACGGGCGGGAAATGACGATGGGAATCCTGCTTAGTCAGATCATCAGCAATGTACCCGCGGCAATGCTGCTTTCCGGCTTTACTGCCGATTACCCGTCACTACTGCTGGGGGTAAACCTTGGTGGGCTGGGGACGCTGATCGCTTCGATGGCAAGCCTGATCTCCTACAAGCAGTACGCTGCCAGCAAGGGCGCACAAACCGGAAAATATATGGCGATATTCACCATAGTAAATGTGATGATGTTGGCGCTGCTGTGGGGAGCTGCGACACTGATCTATCACTGAAACGGGAGCGACATTCGTGCTTCCGCGGCACTTCGCACAGGAAAGAAGAAATATAACAAAAATGATATAAAATGAGACAAAAAATCGATATCAGGCGTATTGAAAGAAACTGCATTATGGAATAATGTGGGCAAGATTTTAGTACTGTTGATAAGAAATATCGATATAAACAAGTTAATATTACTAAACATTAACGGCAAATATGCACATTTTGCACAAACAGGGCACCGGGTTATACCTTTTTTGGAACAGAGGTAGACTTTTTTGGGATATCCCTATTCTATATGTATGTGTTATAGTTTGCAGGCTGGCAGCTGCCATACGGCGGCTGAAACAGCAAAGCTGACACAGTACATAGGAAAAGGGGTATAGAGAGTATGGAAGCGATTGCTGCCATTGTGATCTTTGTATTGATGTTTGCATTGATCATTCTGGATAAGATACCGCGGCACTGGATCACACTGGGGTGCGCCGCGGCAACACTCATTATTGTGTTTGGTATCTGCATGAAAAGCCCGCAGGCGATTATGGAGACGCTGAACCTGAAATCGATCGTTACCGGCGCTTTTTGGATCAGCTCCGGCGAAAGCAGCTCCAGTGGTATCAACTGGGAAACGATCATCTTTGTTGCCGGCATGATGGTGATGGTGGAGGGTATGGCGAAGGCAGGCTTTTTCCGCTGGCTGTGTTTGACCATTGCCAAAGCGGTTCACTACAAGGTGCTGCCCATTCTGGTGACCTTTATGGTGATGAGCGCTGTGCTTGCCATGTTTATCGACAGCATTACCGTTATTCTGTTTTTAGCTGCGGTAACGGTGGAGCTTTCTCAGCTTCTCAAATTTGATCCGGTGCCGATGGTGCTGGCAGAAATCTTTTGTGCCAATCTTGGCGGTTCCGCAACAATGTGCGGTGACCCGCCCAACATCATTGTGGGGACTGCGCTGGGATACAGTTTTTCGGACTTCATTACCAATACCGGCGTAGTTGCCGGCGTGGCTCTGATCGTAAGTGTAATCTTTTATGTGTTGGCATACCGCAGGGAACTGACTGCATCCGCAGCGGCGGCAAACGGATTAACGGTGCATTATCCCGATCCGGGCGAAGCCATCACCGATAAAAAGGAATTTGTGATGAGCTGTATCATCTTTCTGTGTGCGGTAGTGCTTCTGGTGAGCCATGCACAGACCCACCTGACGGTGGCTTTCATTGGGGTGGCGATTACCCTGCTGACGCTTATCTGCTTTGCCAAGGACGCTAAGGAAATTATCTGCGGTGTGGACTACCAGACACTGCTGTTTCTTTATCGGGCTGTTTGTAGTGGTCGGCGGTCTGGAGCAGACCGGCGTGCTGGTGATGATTGCGGAATTCATTGGCAAGCTGTGCGGCGGCAATATTCTGGCAATGGTGTACATCGTGCTGTGGATTTCCGCGGTGGCAAGCTCGGTGGTTGACAATATTCCGTTTGCTGCTACAATGGTACCTGTTATCAAGACGCTGGCGGCAACCACCGGCGCAGACCTTTCCACCCTGGCATGGGGGCTTTCCATCGGTACCGATATCGGCGGCAGCGCCACTCCCATCGGCGCTTCTGCCAATGTGGTGGGAACCTCGGTCGTCTCTAAGGCGGGTCACCCGGTAAGCTGGGGGCGCTACTGTAAGACGGCGATTCCCGCAACGGTCATGGTGCTGGGCATTGCCATGGTGATTATCCGGCTAAGATATTTTTAATACATGAGGGAGGACAGTATGGAAAACGATAAACAGGTCATTATCACCATCGGCCGGGAATACGGCTCCGGCGGGCATTTGATTGCCGATATGCTGGGGGAAAAGTACGGGCTGCCGGTGTATGACAGCACCATCATTGAGACCATTGCGGAAGAAAAGGAGTTGGATCTTTCCAAGCTGAAGCATTTTGATGAAAAGCCCCGCAACCGGCTGTTCACCCGCTCCATTGACGGATACAGCAACTCTCCGGAGGACGTTACCGCCTACATGGAATTTGACTTCCTGCGGGAAAAGGCAAAGGCGGGGGAGAGCTTTATTGTTGTAGGACGCTGCGGAAGCTCAATTCTAAAGGGCTACAAGGGCGTGATGAGTTTTTTTGTTACCGCCGATATGCCGGAGAAGATTCAACGGGTGGCGACGGAATTTCATGTTTCCAACGAAGATGCAGAAGTGATGATCCAAAAGAACAACAAAAGCCGCAAGCTGTATCATAACTTTTACTGCAAAGAAAAGTGGGGCGACAGCCGCTACTACGAATTGACCATTAATACCTCCAAAATCGGCTATGAGAAAGCCGCCGAGGTCATTGACTTTTACATTCAAAAGCGTCTGATGAGTTGAGCTTCATAATAACGAATAATAGAAAAAGACCTCCGATCCTGACTTGAGACCGGAGGTCTTTGAACATTAGAGCGATCAGCTGCGGTAGGCGGGATTGAAAGCATAGAAGTTGCGGGAATCAAGATCCTCCTGAACCATACGGAGGGCTTCGCCAAATCTTTGATAATGGACTATTTCCCGTTCCCGCAGGAAACGAATGGGGGTGATGACATCGGGGTCATCGACCAGCCGCAGGATATTATCATAGGTGGTGCGCGCCTTTTGCTCGGCAGCCATATCTTCGGTAAGGTCGGTGATGGGGTCACCGGTGGACTGGAAGGTAGAAGCTGAGAACGGCATACCGCTTGCCGCCTGCGGCCAAATGCCGGTGGTGTGATCCACAAAATAGGGTGCAAAACCGGAATTCTTGATCTCCTCGATGGAGAGGTTTTTGGTAAGCTGATGGACGATGGCGCCGATCATCTCCAAGTGCGCCAGCTCTTCGGTACCGATATCGTTGAGGAGACCGGCGACCCGACGGTTGGGCATGGCAAACTTTTGCGAAAGGTAGCGCAGGCTGGCACCCAATTCGCCGTCTGGCCCGCCGTACTGCGAGATGATGACCTGTGCTGCCTTGGCATTGGGACGCTTGATGTTAACCGGAAATTCTAATATCTTATCGTAGCTCCACATATTCAACCCTCCCACGGCCATGGGGTGCAGCCCCAGCTCCAATTTCGACTGCCGGCAGCGGCACAGGGAGTCAGCGGAGCCACCTCATTATAGGCGGCGCGGGCGGCTTCCCGCATTTCGCATGCCTTGACATAGTAGGCTGCCGCCTCCTGACAGTCGGGGTGCGTATCCAGATAAAGCTGGCAATCCAGTGCCGTGAAGGTATGCCGCTGCACCTCGCGAGTCATGCTGCAGAGATTACTTTCAGCCACGGTTAGCCCCCCTTTCACATGAACAGCCGGTGAATGGCAGATCCAACGCAGGGAACAGTGTCCCGCGGCAGAGCGCCTTTTCGGGATCATAGACCTCGCCCCAGCGCTGCCATGGGACATAAGCCATGGCGATGGGGTATTCGCTGTCGATAGCACGGCGGGCTCGGTTCATGCCGGAGGGCATATAGCCCGGCTGAGCACCCATGCAGCCGCCGTTATTACAATATCTCATCATGTCACTCCTTTCGGGAAAGGTTCAATGCCATATTACGCGTAAAACCGGCTGGGGTGAATCGGTGGTAATTGCATTGAAAAGGGGCGCGAAAGATGCTATAATATTTGCCGGACAGGAAAAAACAGAAAAACCGGCGGGAACTGCCGGAGCAAAAGGAAGAAAAACATGACAACATTCTACAGCGAACTGCCGATCCGTGAGGAGCTGAAAAAGGCGATAGCGGAAATGGGCTTTACCGAAATGACTGAGATCCAGCAGAAGGCAATTCCGGAACTGCTGGCGGGCAGAGAGGTCATTGCCAAAGCACCCACCGGCACCGGCAAGACCTGCGCCTTCGGCGTGCCGATGGTGGAACGGATCCGGCCGGAGAAGGGCTATGTACAGGGGGTTATTCTTTGCCCGACCAGAGAGCTTTGCCTGCAGATCACCGAGGAACTGACAAAGCTGGGAAAATATATCCCATCCTTTTCCGTGGTGGCTGTATATGGCGGACAGTCCATGCAGCCACAGATCAACGCACTGAAGAAGAACCCGCAGATTGTGGTGGCAACTCCCGGACGGCTGATGGATCATATGCGCCGCCGCAATGTCGCCATCGACCGCACCGAGATGATCGTGCTGGACGAGGCGGACGAGATGCTGGATATGGGCTTTTACCAAGATGTGCGGTGGATACTGGATCGTGTGCCCCGAACCAAGCAGATGTCGATGTTTTCTGCGACCATTTCCCGCGAGGTTATGGATATCGGCTGGCTGTACCAGCTTGACCCTGTGGAGCTGGTGGTGGAGCCGGTGGCAGAAAGTAAGCCGCGAATCACCCAGTACTGCATCAAATGCAGCGGACGGGAGCGCATTGAACCCCTGATTGCTCTTTTGAAGCGAGAGGAATACCGCCGCAGCATGGTGTTTTGCAATACCAAGTACGGCACTGTCAGTCTGGTGACCCATTTGGAGAAGGCCGGGCTGCGTGCCAAGTGCTTGAACGGAGACATGGAGCAGGCGGCGCGCAACCGTATTATGGGAGCATACCGCAACAACGAGTTTGATGTGCTGGTTGCTACCGATGTAGCGGCGCGCGGCATTGATGTGGAGCAGGTGGACGCTGCCTTTAACTACGAGATTCCCAATGAAAACGAGTACTATCTGCATCGCATCGGCAGGACGGGACGCGCCGGCAGAGAGGGCGTTTCCTTTGTATTTTACAGTGAGAACGAGCGCCAAAGGCTCAAGACGATCCTCAAGTACTCCGGCAACAGCTACCACCCCATTAAGATGAACGAGGACGGCAGCTTTACCGAATGTGAGCTGTAAGGGGGCGCTGTCATGGCGAAGGGAACCCGAAAAGCAGGCGGGAACTGCGAATTTTGCGCGCACTATGAATACGATGACGAAATGGGCTGCTATGTGTGTGAAATGAATTTGGACGAGGACGAGATGGTGCTGTTTTTGCAGCGCCGCAACGATGCCTGCCCTTACTTTAGCTTTAGCGATGATTACAAGCTGGCGGGACGCCAGTAAAGAAAAGGCTGCCGCAGAGAACCGGTCAAGGGTTCCTATGGCAGCCTTTTTGGTTATTCCTCCGGTGGTGTGCTTTCTCCGGTTTCCAGTCGTTCCAGCATCTGACGGATCCGGCGGGACGCCTCCCAGGTATCATCGCAGCTTTGCACATAGCCTACGATACGCTCCTGTGCGGCGGGGGACAATGCGGAAAAGGCGGCAAGCGCCTGAGGGTGACCGGCAAGCTGCTGATCCCACTGCTGATCGAAATAGCTGTTCATAGAAAAGACCTCCCCAAAACGGATTTCATGACAGGCGGCGAGAGAAAAGCGGTACGACGCACGGTATACTGCATTCCGGGAATGCGGGCAGACGCCGACCCGCCCTGTGGCATCTGGTATAGTTAGTATGCACAGCAATACAGATATTACTTGTTGGCAGATGGGAAAGGCTATGCTATAATAAAGCGAAAAAACAGACAATAAAGGGATTTTATGGAAACAGAAATAAATGGAAGTGATAAAATGACGATAACCGAACCGCGTCCCGAAGCAAAGCCGAGCCTGACCGAAGAATCGGAGGCGGAGGAGAGCGCTTCGACAGAGGAGGACGCAAAGCAGCCTGCATCCGCCAATAAAATGCTGTGGGCGGCATGGCGGGGCATGTGGTTTTTCCCTGCTGCAGTTTTGTGGCTGGAGCTGATCCTGCGGATCTCTACGATCGGCATTGACTACCCCAAGGGGCTTTTGTACACCCTTGGCTTTTCGCTTGCGGCAGGGTTGCTGCTTGCGCTTTTGGGCAAGGCATTTTCGCCCAAGGCGGGACGCATGATTGTAACTGTCCTGTGGGTGGTGCTCAGCATCTTCTACATGGGGCAGGTGGTGTATTATGCCATCTTCAAGGTGTATTTTACACTGTTTTCGGTGGGCGGCGCAGGGCAGGTGGCGCAGTTCTCCAGCGTTATTTTTTCAACCATATTACAGTGCTGGTGGGCGCTGTTGCTGATGCTGGTACCGCTGGTACTGCTGATCTGGCAGGGGAAAAAGCGTGTGGAATGGGGGCATGGACAGTGGAAAGAGCTGCTGGCTCCCCTTATTGCGGCACTGGTGCTGCAAATGGTGACGACCGGCTGTGCCCTTTTGGATACCGGCGGGGCAATGAGCGTCAGCCGCCTTTACACCACTGATTTCATCAGCAACCTTTCGGTCAGCCGTTTCGGGCTGCTTACCACCTTTCGTATCGAGGCACGCAATGCATGGCTTGGCCCCATGCCGGCAGTGACAACCGGTAACGAGCCGGAGCCTGAGCCGGAGCCCGAGCCGGAGCCGGAGAAAGAAAAGCAGGTAATGGATATTGACTTTACCGCACTGGCAGAAGCGACCGGCGATGCCCAGTTAGCGGAAATGTACCGCTATTTTGCCAAGACTGTACCCGGCACGGAAAATGACTATACCGGCTATTTCAAGGGGAAAAATCTCATCTTTCTTACCTGCGAAAGCCTGTGGAAATATGCCATTGATCCAAACCTGACGCCCAATCTTTACAAGCTGTGGAACGAGGGCTTCCAGTTTACCAATTTCTATAATCCCATTTGGGGCGTCAGCACGCTGGACGGCGAATATGTGAACCTTTTGGGGCTGATCCCCGTCACCGGCACGTGGAGCATGACCGAATCCGCCACAAACTGGCTACCGTTCTCTTTCGGTAACCAGTTCCGGGCAATGGGCTACACCACCCGTGCCTACCATGACCACACCTATACCTATTATTCCCGCAATAAATCCCACCCGAACCTTGGCTACGACTATAAGGGCGTGGGAAACGGGCTGAATATTAAGGCCATGTGGCCGGAATCCGATGTGGATATGATGAACGCAACGCTGGATACCGTTTTGGCTGATGAGCATTTTATGACCTATTATCTGACAGTCAGCGGGCATCTGGAGTACAACTTCTTCGGCAATTGCATGGCAATGCGCAACGAGGAGGCGGTCGCCGAGCTTGACCTGCCGGAGGCGGCGCGCGCCTACCTTGCCTGCAATATCGAGCTGGATAAAGCCATCGGCGTGCTGCTGCAAAAGCTGGAAGAGACCGGACATGATAAGGATACCGTTATTATGCTGGCGCCCGACCATTACCCCTACGGCTTGGACAGCGAATCCTTAAACGCACTGGCGGGCAAGGAGTTGGATCAGTTCAGCATGTACCAAAGCTGCTTTCTCATCTGGAGCGCCGATATGGAGAATCCGATTGTCATTGATAAGCCCGTTTCCAGTCTGGATATCCTGCCGACGGTCAGCAACCTCTTTGACCTCGAATACGATTCCCGCCTGATGATGGGTACCGATATGCTGAGCGATACCCAGTCTCCGGTCATCTTTCAGGACCATAGCTGGCTGACTGCCTACGGACGTTACAATGCCGCCGCCGACCATTATACGCCGATAATAGCTACCGGCAGAGATGACTACTATGTCAGCAGCATCAACCGGCAGGTAGACCAGAAATTCACCTACTCCAAGCTCATTCTGCGAAAGGATTTCTTCCGCCACCTGTGGGACGATGCCGGACTGTGGCAGACCGAAGAGCCGAAGGAAAAACAGGCAGAGCAACCTGTACCCCAAGAAACCCCGTGACCCCTAAGGAGGAACCGCTGAAATGAATAGAAACAATGCCCTGAAAAAGCTGGTGCTTGCAGCGCTTTTTGTTGCGCTGGATCTTTTGTTCACCCGTGTATTCTGCATCTACCTGATGGGCGGCGCAGAGCGTGTCAGCCTGCAGACCCTTGCCAGCGCTGTGTGCGGCTGGGCATTGGGACCATGGTGGAGCGCCGGCGTGGCTGCCGCCGCCGATCTGCTTGGCTCTGCCATCGGATCCTCCGGGCTGTCGTTTTTTCCGGGCTTTACCCTTACGGCAGCACTGCGGGGGCTGACCTATGGCCTGCTGCTGTACCGCAAACCTGTTACCTTCCCTCGCTGTCTGGGCGCCAGCGCTGCGGTAAGTATCCTGTGGGGGCTGCTGCTCAATTCGCTCTGGCTTTCCTTTTATATGGGCAAGAATTTTTGGGCATGGACAGTTGCCAAAGCACCGATGAAGCTTTTGCTGGTACCGGTATTTGCCTATCTGATCTATCTGACGCTGAAGGGGCTGCAAAAAAGCGGACTGCCGGAACATCTGTGATAAAATACACCCGTCCTTCTCCAAGACCGGAGAAAGACGGGTGTGTTTGTTTATGCAAGCCGGTGTGAGGCTTTGAGCATCGGTGCAAAAGGCGCTATTGCCTACTGTCCTTGTCCCGATGTGAAAGCTCCACCCGATAACCGAGGCTTTTCAGATAGCCGGTCAACAGGCAGGCAATAGCAACGCTGCGGTGCCGTCCGCCGGTGCAGCCCACGGCAATCACCAGCTGACTTTTGCCCTCCCGCTGATAAAGCGGTATGGAGAAGGCTAAAAGCTCCTCCAGCTTTTGCAGCATTTCGCGGCTTTCGGGGGCGTCCATCACATAATCACGCACAGGAGCTTCGGTGCCGTCGTGTTCCTTCAGCTCCGGCACATAATAGGGGTTAGGCAGGAACCGCACATCAAATACAAGGTCGGCGTCCTGCGGCAGCCCATTGCGGAAACCAAAGGATTGGCAGCAGATGAGCATGGGGGCGGTATCTCCCTCAAAGATGGTTACGATGCGCCCACGCAGTTGGCTGGGAGAGAGCGCAGTGGTATCGATGGTGTAGTCGGCGCTTTGTCGGATCGGCTCCAGCAGGCGGCGTTCTTCACGAATGGCGTCCTCCAAACAGCCGTCACATTCGTCCAGCAGGGGGTGACGACGGCGGGTCTCCTTGTAGCGGCGCAGCAGTACACTGTCGCTTGCCTCCAGAAAAAGAATGCGGTAGGGAATATGGCGGGCGCGCAGCTCCTTTAGTGCATCGGGCAGCTCACGGAACATCTTTCCGCTGCGGGAATCCATCACAATGGCGGTGCGCCCGTGATGGGCGGCAGGGGAGTAGCACAGATCGGCAAAGCCGCCCAACAAAGCGGGTGGGATATTATCGACGCAGTAAAAGCCGATGTCTTCCAGTGCGTTGATCACGCGGGTCTTTCCCGCTCCGGATTGACCGGTCACGATAAGCAGCTCCATGGAACCTCCTTGAGGACGAAAAATGACGATTTCCATATAAATTATACAAGGAAGGCGCTCCGCTTGCAAGCCGGCAAAGGGAGGATTTTTTGCAGAGTATATGATTATCCGGCTGACAGTTTCCCCATACTTCCTCTAATTGAGAAAAAGGAGGGGAGAAGCATGAGAATTCTTTACATTGACCAACACGCGGCACAGCCATCGATGGGCGGAGACTGCCGTGCAGTACAGCTGGCGCAGGTGTGGCAGAAAAGCGGCGATGAGGTGACAATCGTAACAGCGGGGAACAACTGCCGACCGGACAGGGGATCTGACCGGCAGACAGATATGGAGGAACGGCAGACGGAGGGAATCCGTTTTTGCCTGCTGATTGTGCCGACTGATGACCGCGGTCTGGGGGAATACCGAAAAAATGTGCAAGCATTCCTTCGACGGCTGTATGCGAATGCCGCCAAACTGGCAGAACGGTATCGTCCCGAACTGGTAATTGCGGCAGACGGTTACCCATATGACTTTTTCTGTGCCCGGCGCATTGCCAGACTTGCGCAGGGTAAGACGGTATTTGAGCTGCGGACGCCGTGGGCGGAGCAGCGGCGGGAGCAGTACCCTGTCGAGGACAGTCGGCTGGATCGGCGCATTGCGGAATACGCTATGAGCAGTGCCCTGCGCAGCGCAGACGCTGTGGTTTCCTTTTTGCAAAGGGGAAAGGAATACTGCCGGGAAAGGGGGATAAAGCCGGCACGACTTATTACGCTGCCGGTGCCTGCCCCGTCGCAGGCAGTACCGGAGGCGCTGCGGGAGGAGGATCAAGCGGCACTATTTGCTCTGAGGGAAAAATACCCTGTAATCGCAGTATATGCGGGGCGGCTGAGCGCCCGCCGTCTGCCGGAACTGCTGGCGGGCGCTGCGGGCGGTTTGCAGGAACAGGGCGTTGCGGCGGTCATAGCGGGCAACGGCGGCTACAAACAGATCCTGCGCCGCATGGTGCGGGAAAACGGTTGGGAGAATGTGCTGCTTTTAGACACCCTAAGTGAACAAAGACAGCTTGTCCTTTATCAGTCAGCAGATCTTCTTTACTATGGCGATGACAGTCGGTGTAACGCCGAATACGGCAGCTACGAGCCCTTTTTGCTGCGCTTGATGCAGAGTGGGAAACCAATATTGACGGTAACGCACGGCGCCAATAATGCTGCCGTGGAGGCAAACTGTGCCCTGCCTGCAGGGGAGGTAAGCCAACGCGGTGTGGAAAAAGAGTTACTGCGGTTTATCAGCATGACTGAACAGGACCGTGCGGCGCTGGGGCGTCATGCCGCAGATGCTGTCCGGACAACCCATGCGGTGGCGCAGGTGGCGCAGGACTACCGCAGCGCTCTTTTACGCCTATGGGTATGAAGAATGAACTTTCCAAAAGGGTGTTGCTGATGCATATCCTGTTGCTGCTGGCATTGTGTGGCGTGCTGCTGCGGGTACTTTGGGTCAGCCGGGGAGAGCAGTATCAGCGGGCGGCAGCCGCACAAAGCAGTTACACCCTTTCAGCAGGAACGATACGAGGAAATATTTATGATAGCCGGCTCTACCCATTGGTCAACGCAGAGACCGAAACGGTACTGGCTGTGAACCCCGTACCGGCAGCGATTACGGCGCTGCGGCAGAGTCTGCCGCCGGAGCAATTTGAGGAGATCTTTCCGCTGCTGCAAAGCGGGCACCCGCTGCTGATTAAAAGCAGCGTGCCGGTGGAAGGCGATGGGATCACCACCCTTACGCTGCCCAAGAGATACGGAAAAAACCAGCTTGCCCCCCATATTATCGGCTATGTAGACGGTGAGGGGCGCGGCGTGTGCGGGATAGAGGCAGGCTGCGAGGATAAGCTGACCCGCTGGGGCGGTACCGTTACGGTGCGCTACACCGTCAATGCTTGGCGGCAGGCGACCGGTGCTGATCCCGTTATCAGTGATCCGGCGAACCGCACGGCAGGCGTTGTTCTCACCATTGACCGAGAGCTACAGGCGGCGGTGGAGCGCGAAGCGGCTGCATTGGGCAGGGGAGCTGTGGTGCTTATGGAAGCCGAGACCGGCGCGATCCGGGCGATGGCAAGCGTACCGGACTATGAGGTAACCGATGTGGCATCGGCGCTTTCTTCGACGGAAAGCCCGTTGATGAACCGGGCAACGGCGGCATGGAATGTTGGTTCCGTTTTTAAGATCTGTGTGGCGGCAGCCGCACTGGAAAACGGTGTGGAACCGCCGGAGGACTACTGCTGCGAGGGTTATTACCGACTGGGAGACCATTCCTACTTCTGCCATGAGCGGGGCGGTCATGGTACGGTTGGCTTACAGCAGGCGCTGGAGCTTTCCTGCAATCCCTACTTTGTGGAGCTGGGGCAGCGTATCGGTGCGGAGGCGCTGTTGCGAATGGCGCAGCGTATAGGCTTTGGCGGCAGTATGCGGCTGGCAGAGGGGATCTCCTCGGCGGCGGGAACACTTCCCACCTTGGACGAGACCACCGCGGGCGAGCTTGCCAATCTTTCTTTTGGACAGGGGAAGTTGACTGCCACGCCGGTACAGGTAGCGGTATTGCTGGCAGCCGTGGCAAACGGTGGCTGTATGGTACAGCCTTTCCTACAGGCGGGGGATAGCTTTGATGGAAAAACGGTGCAGCCTGCCACGGTCGGTTCACCAATCCGGGTAATGAGTGAGCAAACGGCAAAGACCCTGCGGGAATTGCTGGTCAGCACGGTGGAAAACGGCACCGGCTATCGGGCGGAAAACCGCTACTGCGGCTCCGGCGGTAAGACGGCTTCGGCACAGACGGGGAGATACCGCAATGGCGAAGAGATCGTCCATGCGTGGTTCGGCGGCTTTTTTCCGGCGGAAGAGCCGAAGTATGTTCTGGTGGTGTTTCAAGAGGGCGGAAAAGCCGGAGGACAGACGCCGGCTGCCGTATTCCGGCGCATCAGTGAAGCGGTGTACTGCATTGAGCACCCGCGCCCCATCTCTGAACTGGGGTGAGCAGAAACACCGCCCCGCCCTACCGCTGCCCGCGGGCAGCGGACGCCCCTCCTGCGGACGGGCACGGCGCCCCTTTCGGGGGCGCCGTGGGCGGGGCGGCTCGTGCACCTTTCCCAATCTCCGAAAAAAGGCGGCGCCGTGCGGGTTTTCCTGCGCGGCGCCGGTGCGATGCTTATAGAATACGGATATTCTCCTATGGCAATAGAGAAGATTACTTTTTCGGGAAGGCCTTATTGACCCACGGGACCAGTACACAGGCGAGCACTGCTGTAATCACAATTTCCGGCAGCATATAGGAGCCGTTGTACCACAGCGAATACACCGCGGAGGTCATGCCAAACTCATTGGGCCACAGCGCATCCCAGATCATCCACCCGGTAAGGAAATGGCACAGGAAGCGCAGCCCCAGCGTTACCACTACACCGCCAATGATGGCAGGGCGGCTGGAACCGAACATGGCAGAGAGACCTATAACGGTGTAGGCAATTACATAGTCCAACAGAATAATAGCAATTGCCATGCCCACGCTTGTGGCGTACTGTACATTATCCACGCCGAGAATCAACTGCAAAAGGCTGTAAACAAAGGCAGTAAAGGTGCCCCATTTAATCCCCCAGCGGTGGCTGATAAGTACCAGCGGTACCATGCTGCCGATGGTCAGCCCGCCGCCGAAAGCCCACAGGCTGCCAATTTTCAGTTCCGAAAGGACCGTGCCGATGGCAATCATCAGGGCACTTTCCACCAGTCGGCGTGTGTTTTGATTTTTCATACGGTTTTTCCTCCAAAAAAAAGAATCGTCCCTGATGGACGATCCGGCAAAAGAGCAGCGGAGCAATAAAAACTCCGTCCAAAAACGCTCCCTCCGCCGGTATGATCCGGATCAGGTAATGGGGATTCGGGACAAAGCCCGTCTCAGCGCCGCAGCGCACTCCCGCGATTTGTGCAGCATTATTGTACACCTTGCTTCATTGAAGGTCAAGCAGTTTGGTGATATAATAAAAGCATTGGTGTTATTCTATTTGACGGAGGAAGTACAATATGAAGCCACTGGTTTTATTTGACATGGACGGGACACTGTTGGACAGCATACCGACGATCGGAGAGAGCTGCAACCGTGCGTTAGCAGAAAATGATCTGCCGCAGCATACGCTTTCCGCCTATAACGGCATGGTCGGCAACGGCATGAAAAAACTAATCGAGAGAGCCTGTCCCGCAGGCAGCAGCGAGGCGCTCATCGCACGGGTTATCGCTGCCTATGACCGCATTTATACCGAAGCATGTCACCAAAAGGGAACCCTGTACGCCGGCGTGCCGGAGCTGCTGCAAAAGCTGCAGAAACAGGGAGTGCTTACCGCTGTTATTACCAACAAGCCGCAGCTGCAGGCAGAAGCGCTCCGCGAGAGTACCTTTGCAGGACTGCTGGACGATGTTTGGGGACAGCAGGAGGGGCTGCCCCTAAAACCGGACCCCACTCTTGCCAAAGCGCTGATCAAAAGCCTTGATGCCATTCCGGCCGCCTATGTCGGTGATTCGCAGGTAGATATCGCTCTGGGCAAAAATCTGGGTGTTCCAACGATTCTGATGACATGGGGAAGCCGCAGTGCCGAGGAGCTGCGCAGGACCGATCCGAAAGCTGTGCTGGCAGATAACGCCGCCGCACTGGAAGCCCTTCTTACCGAGCGTTTATCATGGCTGCAGGAGGAATGGGGGGACTGCCCCAAAAACAAGAAAAGAGAAGAAAAAGAGCCGGACGACACATAAAAGCTACTGCCGTATCGCATAAAAACGGTAGAAATTCAGAACACGGTAAAAATGAATTAGCCCCTCTTGAAAAGCCATTTTTCATTGGAACGGCTCTTCAAAAGGGGTATTCTTTCTTTTTGTGAGAGGCTAAATTGCTTGTACCGTTACACGCGGCAGCAGCGCACTGATGTCGCTCATGACGGGCGGCTGGTTGCCGGAGCGCACGACTTTGGCACTTGCCGCAGCCACGGCAAATCGTAGCGTATCCTCAGAGGTCAGTCCATGCAGACCCGCATACACCAACGCCGCCGTCATGGTATCGCCTGCTCCGGTGGTATTAAGAGCCGTGACAGACGGCGCAGCGGCATACAGAACAGACCGGCGGGTTGCAAGTAGGGCGCCCTCAGCGCCCAAAGAAACGACCACCTGCCCCACTCCGCGGTGCAGAAGCTGCCATGCTGCCTCCGCCACTGCTTCGGTGCTTTCCAGACGATAGCCGTACAAGGGCTCTAATTCCTCACGGTTGGGCTTAATGCAGTCTGGCTGCCCCTCAATGCCAAGAATCAGCGGCTCGCCGGCGCTATCCAGATAGACCCGGGCTCCTTTGGCGCGGCAGGCAGTGATGCAGTCCCGGTACCAGCCGGCAGGCAGATCACGGGGCAGGCTGCCGCACAGCACAACGGTATCACCCGGCTTCAGACGATCCAAAAGCTCTGCCTTCAGCCGTCCGGCGGGGGCAGTATCCCCTAAAAATCCGGTTTCATTCAGTTCGGTGGTGATGCCGTCGGCGTCGGAGACAATTTTTAAATTGACGCGGGTGGGCTGCGGTGCGGCATAAATGGTGCAGGGAAGCCCTTCCTGCCGCAGCAGCTCAGCAAGCTGTTGCCCGGTGGCACCGCCGGCAATGGTCAGGGCGGTACAGTCCTCGGCAAAGACCCGTAAAGCCCGTGCAGCATTGATTCCCTTGCCGCCGGCATAGCGGGCGCGTGACAGTATGCGGTGGGTGCCGCCCGCAAGGAGCTGCCGTACCTCCAGCGTCTCATCAATGGCAGGATTGAGGGTGACGGTGTAAATCATAAAATCACATACAATTAAAACCATCTCGAAAGGGGTGGCTTTAATTATTTCTCCCTTTCCTCAAAAAGTCATATTACAGGAGCCGATGCCTGCTTTCTATTCGGAACAAGCTACAGATTTGTTTATAAAGCTACGGCTGCTTGAAGGAAATTCGCCTTCGCCGAGACTATTTACTTTCAGTATAACGCATCGGTGCCCCTTTTGTCCACCCAAAGAAAAGCCTCCCCGATAAGGGGAGGACAAGGGGATAAGCGGCAGACCAACCGAATGCCGTCAGCTTTTCTTTCGGCGCGGCTTGGGCGCAGTTGCATGATAGCTGATATCCAAAAGCAGTTCGATTTCTTCATTTGGCACAGTACCGTCCAGCACAACGGTGATCCAACTGCCCTTGCTCATGTGGTAGGCAGGGAAAAAGCCGTTTCCGGTTAACAGAGAGGCGGTCAGAATGGGGTCGCATTTCAGGTTTACAACATCAATTCGCTCCTCACCCTGCAGACCAAGCCTGCTTTTCGGCAGATCCATCATCACGGCGAACCATTTCCGGCTGCTGCTGTGACGAAATACCTCATAATTCGGATGTTGAAGCCACGGCTTGTCTGCGCTTATGTGATAATTTTCCATGATGAAGTTTTTTAATTCATTGCGAACCATAAGAGCACCTTCCCGTAGCATAACGCTTTTTGCTAAAGCATGGCGGAGAAGTTAGTCGTTCTTTTGCGTCTTGCCGCAATCTCTGCGTTGACAGCGGGTACAATCGCCGCTGCAGCCGCCGTTGTGCCCATGCCGGCATGCACGAACAGCAAAAAACACACCGACTGCAACCAGACCCAGCAGCGGCCAATCCAAAGCCCCCATTACAGGAGCCCCGCAATGGCAAATGCCACCCAAGCCGCCAGCCATGCTACTCCGCACTGCAGCAGCACCACGCCAATGGTCTTTACGGTGGAGCGAAGCTCCCGGCGAATGGTGGCAACAGCAGCCACACAGGGGGTATAAAGCAGGGTGAACACCAAAAAGCTGATAGCGGAACAGGTGGAGAACAGTCCGGTAACGGCAACGCCGCCCAACAGCACCTCCAGCGTGCTGACGACCGATTCCTTGGCAACAAAACCGGAGATGAGAGCAGTAGCGCAGCGCCAGTCGGCAAAGCCGAGAGGAGCAAAAACGGGTGCGATCCACTGCCCGATGAGCGCCAACAGACTGTAGGAACTATCCGCTACCACATTAAGACGGGTATCAAAGCTTTGCAGGAACCAGATGATGACGGTGGCAAGAAAGATGATGGTAAAGGCGCGCTGCAGAAAGTCCTTCGCCTTTTCCCACAATAGCAGCCCGACGCTTTTCAGCCCCGGCAGACGATAGTTAGGAAGCTCCATTACAAAGGGGACCGGTTTGCCCCTGAAAACGGTTTTATTCATAATGAGTGCTGCCAGTATGCCAATAAAAATCCCCAGAATATACAGCAGAATCATCACCAGTGCACCATAGCGGGGGAAGAACGCCGCAGTAAAGAAAGCATAGATGGAAATTTTGGCGGAGCAGCTCATATAGGGAGTGAGCAGAATGGTCATTTTTCGGTCGCGGTCGGAGGAAACGGTGCGGGTAGCCATGATAGCAGGCACCGAGCAGCCGAAGCCGATAAGCATGGGGACAATACTGCGTCCCGAAAGACCAATGCGGCGCAGGGGCTTGTCCATCACAAAAGCGACCCGAGCCATATATCCGGTATCCTCCAGAATGGAGAGGAAGAAAAACAATGTGACAATGATGGGTAGAAACACCAACACACTGCCCACGCCGGCAAAGATACCATCGATGATGAGGCTGTGCACCACCGGGTTGATGCCATAGACAGTGAGAGCATGATCCGCAGCGGCAGTAAGTGCATCAATGCCGACTGCCAGAAGGTCGGAAAGACGCTGCCCGATGACATGAAAGGTAAGGAAAAAGGTGAGAAACATCACTGCCAGAAAGGAGGGAATGGCGGTATATTTGCCGGTTAGAATTCTGTCGATCCTAACTGAGCGGGCGTGCTCCCGGCTTTCGCGGCATTTGATGACCGAAGCCGCCACCACACTTTCGATGAAGGTATAGCGCATATCGGCAAGGGCAGCGTTGCGATCCAACCCCGTTTCGGATTCCATCTGTACGATGCAGTGCTCCAAAAGCTCCTTTTCATTTTCATCGAGCTGCAGTTCGCTTTCCAGTGAATCGCCGCCCTCAATGAGCTTGGCGGCGCAAAAGCGGGTGGGAATACCCAGCCGCTCGGCGTGGTCGGAGATGAGATGGATCACGGCGTGCAGGCAGCGATGAACGGCAGAGTCGTCAGCACAAAAATCGGTGACTTTGGGCAGAATTCTGCCCCGCGCTACGGTCAGCGCCTGATCGACCAGCTCCGAAACGCCCTCGCCCTTGGCAGCGGAGATGGGTACGACCGGAATTCCCAAAGCGGTACTCATCTTCTGCACATCAATGGAGCCGCCGTTGGCGCGCACCTCGTCCATCTTATTCAGCGCCAGAACCATCGGGACCCGAAGCTCCAAAAGCTGAAGGGTGAGGTACAGATTGCGCTCAATGTTGGTGGCGTCGACAATATTGATAATGCCGTCCGGCTTTTGATTCAGAATAAAATCCCGTGAAACGATTTCCTCCTGCGTATAGGGGCGAAGGGAATAGATGCCCGGCAGATCTACTACC
>USBC01000007.1 GCA_900552845.1 uncultured Oscillospiraceae bacterium
AGAAGGCTTCGCGGGATTTCGCCGCCCGGCGGGGGGGGGGGCTGCGCCCCGCCTTCTCCCCCTGTACAAGGCTCAAGGAATATTATTTGCTGCGGCTGAAGGATTTAAGGGCGCGGCGCACCAGCTCGTCAACCGCAAGGCTTTCTTCCATCGGGGCAATGACGGCTGCGGCATCGGTCTGTCCGTAGCCCAGCGCCACCAGTGCGCTGATTGCTTCACTTTTGGCACTGCTGCGCACACTGCCGGTAACTGTCTCCACCCCGCCGCTTTCGGCAGCGAATTCCGCCGATAGGTCGTCATTGCTGACCTTGTCCCGCAGCTCCAGTATAATGCGCTGGGCAAGCTTGCTGCCTACTCCCTGCGCTCTGGTAAGGGCTTTGGCATCACCGGCGGCGATGGAAAGCATCAGCCGGTCCGGGGCGGCGTCCGAGAGGATCGCCAGCGCCACGCGGGGACCCACACCGGAAACACTGATGAGCATTTTGAAGCAGTGGCGCTCCTGCTCAGTGGAAAAGCCGAACAGCTCCACGCCGTCCTCCTTGACCCACAGGTGGGTCAGCAGGGTGACCTCCTGTCCGCGCGCGGGAAGGCTGGAAAGGGTGTGGGTAGAGGCGGAGCACTGGTAGCCGATGCCGCACGCCTCCACAACGCAGTAGGTGGGCGCTACCTGACGCAGCAGTCCGCTGATGCTGTATATCATGTCTTTTTCTCCTTGTAGACGATAGATTTGCCGCGGCGGTTGCCGCCGCGGATCTCCGAAAGTGCAGCGGTGGGCAGGCGGCTGCCGCCGTTGTGCCCATGGCAAATGGCAATGGCAAGAGCGTCGGCGGCGTCATCGGGCTGGGGAACGGCTTTGAGATTTAGCAGGCGGCGGGTCATTTCCATTACCTGCTCTTTTTCAGCTTTGCCGTAGCCGACCACCGCTGATTTGACCTGAAGCGGCGTGTAGCTGAATATCGGCACGCTCTGCTGCTCCGCCGCCAGCAGCAGCACCCCTCTTGCCTCCGCCACGGCAATGGCGGTAGTTCGGTTGGTGGTGAAGAAAAGCTGCTCCATGGCGACAGCATCGGGGCGATAGCGGGTAAGCAGCGCTGTCATATCATCGTAAATCTGCCGCAGTCGAGTCTCAAAAGGCAGCTCCGGCGGGGTGGTGATGGCGCCGTATTCCACCAGCGAAAAGCGGACATTATCGTAATCCACCAGCCCTACGCCGACGATGGCATAGCCGGGGTCGATCCCCATGACACGCATTGCAGTCCCCCCTTTTTTTCAGCGCTTTGGCAGCCTGCGCCCCCATTCGGCAGGGCGCGCTTACCCATAATGATACATCGTATATCGTACCACAAGAACGCTTGTTCGTCAATATTACATAGACAATTTTCAAGGAAAGTTTACAGTTAACGGAGGTACTTTTTGGCGCAGCAGCCGGATATGGGCACGGTTTCCCCTTGCCGATCTGAACAGATCCTTCGATCTCACCGCTGCATACTGCCGGAGGGCGTGATAAAATTCGCAAATTGCAAGCAAAATGGAATCTATTAGTTATTTTGCATCTCCTGCGAAGAACACCAAAAAACGAAGTCTGCAAACCCTTGCGGGCTGCAGACCTCGTTCTGTTTTTTGCGGTCTTATTCTGCCTTGGCTCTGTGAAGGAGCAGCAGTACTTACTTCTTCTCGATGACGGTGATCCTGCCCTGTCCAAAGGGATCGGCGTACTCATCGCCTACCACGCCGCCAAGTACATCAACGATATAGTTGATAAGCACCTGGTTGTCGATCATGACGGAATCCTGCAGCAGATTGCAGCCCTGGAACATCGCCAAGCCGTCGCCGGCGGACTTGAGCATATAGTTGTGGCTTGCCAGCGTGTAGGTCTTGCCAAGATCAATCGGTTCGCCGCCGACCTTGACATTCTTCACGCGGTAATCGCCCGAAACGCCGGTAAACATGCCGTCTGCGTTGATCTCAACGGTGGACTCCACATTCAAATCGATCTCGTAGGTCAGTCCGGAAACCTGCAGGAAGCCGCCGCACTCACCGGGAGCATTGCGTGCGCCCATTTCCAGAGCGTCCATGATCTGCTGACCGGTTGCCTCGATGACGCACATCTCGTTACCGAAGGGGTGAACCGCAATGATCTGACCGTAGGTAATATCACCCTCCGGAATGCTGACGCGGATACCGCCGCCGTTGACAAAGGCAACATCAGCACCGGACATGGCTCGATAGGCATCGGCACACAGATCGCCGAGGTTGGTCTCCTGACGGCGAACCATACGCTCGCCGGTCACGGGGTCATTGGTGGTCAACTCGACCTTGGTGGAGGCCACGACGGTATTTACCATCTCCTCGTAGCCCTTCTTGATCTCGGAGATCGTCTCGCCCACGCCGTCATCATTGATGAGAGTGGAGGAGATCTTGCCGTCAGCGGAAATAGTCAGGCAGCCGATATTGGCAAGCTTGGTGCCGGTGGAGGTCAGGATTACCTCCTTGCCCTCTTTATTCTTCACCATATCGCCGACAATGGTGGAGTGGGAGTGACCGTCCAGAACGGCATCAATGCCGCTGGTATTCACAATCACATCGGAGGACGTCCACGGCTGGCAGTCCGCCTCAATACCGAGGTGCGCCATCGCGATAACATACTTTGCTCCCTCCTTGCGGGCGGCGTCTACTGCGCTCTGCACGGCAGCATACAGCTTTTCACCGGTCTGATCCTGCATAAAGCCGAAAATGTAGTTGCCCTCGTCGTCCTGGAAGTAGGTGGGGGTGGAGGTGGTAATGGTCTTGGGGGTGGAAATGCCGACGAAAGCGATCTTCACGCCGTCTACGTCCTTGATGACATAGGGCTTGAGGACTGTTTTTTCGTCCTTATCCACAAAGTTGCAGCTGATGTAGTCAAAGTCGGCCTTTTCCACCAGCCTATTGAACTGGTCCATGCCGTAGTCGAACTCATGGTTGCCGGGGGTGGCGACATCGTAGCCCAGCTTGTTCATGATGTCAATGATGTATTCGCCCTTGGAAAGGGTGCCGATGGTGTCACCCTGAACGGCGTCGCCGTTATCTACCAGCAGAACCTTATTGCCTGCGGCCAGCAACGCATGCTTGGCGGCGGAAAGGCCCTGATAGCCCATGCCGTCCTCGATGCCGCAGTGGGCGTCATTGGTGTACAGGATTACAATGTCTTTTGCGGCGGGGGTTGTGCTGCCGTTGCCGCAGCCTGCCAGTACCATCATAAGCACCAGCATCAATGCCAGAACACGAAATTTCTTCATTCTGTTGATCCTCCTTAGCATATTCTTCATTTTTATCCTGCGGCAGCGGCTCTCCCGCTACCGTAAGCTCAGCATAACATAACTATGTGACCGGTTACAACTCAAAGACGGTCTTTCGGAAATTTTTGTCACTTATGCCAAATTATGAGATATTATTTTGCCCGCAGCGTAGAATTTTTCGGGTGGGCTTTGCTTGCCGGTCTATGCGTTCCGGCGGCAGAGGCGGGCTGTACATCGGTAGGCAGCCGATAAAAAAAGCCGCCCGTTCCCGTGCGGGAAAGGCGGTCATTCAAAAGATCCAGCGATATTCAGCGTTTGCGGGAGGTAATAAGCAGTACGGCAGCAATCACCACCACCACAGCCATAGCAATAATGGCAATGGGGACGATGCTGTTGTCACCGGTCACGGGGGCGGCAGCCAGCGCCACGCAAGGAAACTTCATGGGACGACCTCCAAGCATTTTGAAATGTACAGCTTGTATTATACCCTGCCCTCCCCTGCCTGTCAATCGGTGACACCGAATTGTAACGGATATGAAACCGATGGCGCGCTTGCCATAGCGGAAGGATATGGTATGATAAGGGCAGGCACCCCGTTCCTTCCGATCGTATTCAAAAGATGATCAGCCATACAACAGGGAGGTTCTAAGATGAGAAAGCAAAACAAATACGGGCTTCTTTTCCTGCTGCTGATGGCAGCGCTGCTCCTTACCGCCTGCGTCGGGTGCTGACCCGCCATACCACACCGTTCGAGATGTGCGTCGGTTCTTCCAAGCCCATCTGGTTAAGCGCGACCGAGCTGCAGTGGCGGGGGAGTACCTATCGTCTGTAAAAATATCCGTAAAAGCGCAGCCGCCGGAGCAAGATCCGGCGGCTGTTCTATGGAAGAGAGAAAGAAGGGGAAATGTCAGGTCAATCGGGCAACTCCACGGTAAGAGCGCTGCGCGGAAAGGAGCAGCACGGGTGGAATATGCCGTCAGAGGGGGCTGCCGCCCGTTCGGGATCGGTCCAGACCTCTCCTGCCAGCAGCCTTGCGCGGCAGAAGCCGCAGGTACCGCTTCGGCAGTAGGCGCGGGGGGATATGCCTGCGCGCTCCAGCGCCACAAGGACGGTTTCACCGGCGGCAGCATTCACCGTGACGGCGCTGCCGTCCGATACGATCGTCAGCGGGTAGCACTCTCCCGCCGCAGTCAGATAGGGAGGGGTATGTATCTCACCGGGAATCTCCTGATGATAGCGCTCCGGCGCAACCCCGCCGGCAGTCAGACCATTGTGCAGACTGCGGTACATTGCCTGCGGTCCGCACAGATAATAGGCTGCTTCGGCAGCGTCAGTGCAGCTTAGAATATCCTCCGCCGTAAAATAGCCGTGCTTATCCTCCGGCAGGGGGTTCTGCGCCACCGCAAAATGGACATGAATCCGGCTGCACCGGCGGGCAAGCGCAAGGAATTCCTCCCGGTACAGCGTTCCCTCGGCGGTATCCCACCCACAGAACAGCGTAAGCTCCCGATTGGTCATCTCATCGGCGATGCAATGTGCCATGGCGCGCAGCGGGGTCACGCTCATGCCGCCGCTGATCCCGACGATCTTTTGAGGCGTTTCGGAGGTGATACAGAATTCTCCCAGCGGGTGGGAAGCCATGATGGTATCTCCCACGGCAATATGCTCGCCCAGCCAGCGGGATGTAAAGCTGCCGCCCACATGGATAAACAGGTCATAGTATCCGTCCACGGCGGCTTCCCGCGGGGAGGAGGCAATGGAATAGGGGCGGCAGGTGGTCGTGCCGTCTATCTCGTAGTAAAGGCAGATGTATTGACCGGGCAGAAAGGGTGCCGGAGTGCCAACTGCTGCTGTAAAGCGGTAACGGTTGACGCAGGGGGCGATCTCTTCTATTTCTGTCACCTGCAGGGCTTGCTTAGTGTGATCCATACTGTTCCTCCCACCGCACAAACGCCTCCAGCGCCGTGATGATCTCGTTCTGCTCCCCCTGCATGGCAAGCCGGTCGCCATCGGCATAGTCGGCAACGCTTTCGGCAACATCACTCTCAAAGGGGGCTACATTATTCAGGATAGAAGCTGCCGCCATGCCGCGCAGCCGACCGATGGTAAACAGGGCTGCGGTCTCCAGATCGGCTCCCAGAATACCGCGGGCAGACCATGTCCGGCAGATCTCCATTTCTTCGTCGGTATAAAAGCTGTCATGGCTGCGCACCAGCCCGCAGCAGTGGGCAAAGCCCTGCTCCTCCGCCGCCGCACAGCAGCATTCCAGCAGCCGATGGTCGGCAACGGCAGGATAGCCGAGAGGCAGATAGGCTGCGGAAGCGCCGTCGTCGCGCACGGCGCCCTCCGCCAAAATCAGTTCGCCGGGGGCAATATTGTGCTGCAGAGCGCCGCAGCTTCCGATGCGGATCGCACATGCTACGCCGCAGGCGTGCAGCTCCTCCACGGCAATGCCCATCGAGGCGCCGCCGATGCCGGTAGAGACCGCCAGTATCGGTACGCCCTTGTAGGTGCCGGCAATGCTGCGGTATTCCCGGTTACAGGCAAGCTCTCTGACATTTTGCAGATGTACGGCGATCCGGTCGATCCTGCCGGGGTCTCCGGGCAGCAGGGCATAGCGTATATTCAGTGATGAATCCAAACGGATATGGGCTTGCAAAGTTCCCATTTAAGATCCCTCGCTTTGCGTAGTGTTAAATATTCAGTCCCGGTTAAGGAACTGCATCAGCTCGATGTGAACTCCGTCGGGATCAAGGGCATGCACCCAAGTGATGTTCAGCTCCGGTACAACCATGACCTCGCTTGCCATCTTGTAGCCTGCCTCCTCCAGATAGGCGACCATCGCCTGCAGGTCATAAACCTCAAAGGAGATATGTCCCACGCCGATGTGATTCGGCTCCAGCGGCGCGTCGGTTCCCGCCGCATCGAGGAACTGGATCAGCTCAACCTCAGCGCCGTAGCCCACCAGCTGGGCCAGCTCCAGCTTGCAGCCGGGAACACACATGCCGATGTCACACTGCTCGGCGGTTTCGATCCAGCGCATTTTCAGATCCATTTTCAAGGTCTCCTGATAAAAGCGCAGGGAACGATCCAGATCCTTTACAATAAAGCCGGAATGGTGCAGCTTTTTGATGCAATCCTTTACTTCAAAGCTCATAACAATATGCTCCTTTTTCTCTTATAATTGATCTTTTATCAGCCGGCAGCCTGCAGCTTGCGGGCCTTGGCCTGCTTGCGGGCGGAAACAATGACCAGCCCGATAACGGTTGCCAGGTAGGGGATCATTGCAACCAGATCTGCCTTGAGGTTCATGGTTGCCAGCGTAATGGAGGCGGCATTGGCAGTACCGAAGCCGAGAGATGCCAGCAGTGAGGCAAGGCAGCGGCCGTCCGCCAGCGTGGCAGCGGCAATTCCGATGTAGCCGCGTCCTGCCATCATATCGCGGGCAAAATAGGAAAGATAGCCCATGGACATAAACGCACCGCCCAGCGAGGCAAACAGACCGGAAAGCAGGAAGGCGTCAAATTTGATGCGGCGCACGCTGATACCCACCGAGGAAGCCGCATTGGGATTGAAGCCCACTGCGCGGATCCGCAGACCCATGCGGCTGCGGAACACCAAGAGCCAGCACAGGAGCACCGCCACCAGCGCCAAATAGGTGAGGATATTATGACCGGAAAGCACCGGACCCAGCACGGGAATATCCTTAATGAGCGGCAGCTCTACGCTGGGCAGATTGACGCTGGGCAGCAGACGGCTGGTGCCCTTATCGCCGCACACCAGATACAGCAGATACACCGTCCCGCCGGAAGCCATGGTATTCAGCGCCAGACCGGTGATGATGAGGTCGGAGTTTTTGTAGAGATGCAGCCACGCAAACAGCAGCGACATCAGCAGTCCGCCTATCACAGCGCCCAAAAGCCCTGCCCAGCAGCTTTGCAGCCATGCGCTGAACATAACGGCGATCAGCGAAGCGGTCAGCATAATGCCCTCCAACGCCATATTGATCGCGCCGGCATGGTTGGCAATCAGTGCGCCCAGCGCGCAAAAGATGATGGGGGTGGACATACGGATCACCGAGAACAGAAAAGAGATCAGATAATCGACGGTTAAAAATTGAGACATCTGTTACACCTCCTTGTTCTGTTGAGCCAGCCGCACCACGGCACGCTTGCGGAAAGAATCCAGGAACAGCGTGGCGGCGACCAGCAGAATGATAATGGCTTGAATGACCATCACGAACTCGGAGGGAACGTCGGTGGTGGTCCCTACGATGTTGGCGCCGATCTGCAGATAGGCAAACAGCAGCGTGACAAAGGGAATGGCAATGGGATTATTGCGTGCCAGAACGGTGATCATCAGCCCGCTGAAGCCATAACCGGTCTGTGCCGTCCACAGGAAGCGGTCATACTTCCCCAGAATCTCCACCGCACCGCCGATGCCGCCCAGCGCACCGCCGATGATCTGCGCCAGCAGCATAGCGCTGGCAACATTGATGCCGATGTATTTGGCAAAGCTGCGGTTTTGACCCGTTACCTTGATTTCAAAGCCCTTGGTGGTTCTGTTGAGGAACCACCAGGTAAAGATGGCTGCGAGAATGACAATAAAGATGCCGGCATGCAGATCGGTCCCGCGCAGCAGCACCGGCAGCTTGGCGCCCGCCGCAATGCGGTTGGAGCCGAGATAGGTCACGGTATTATCACGCATCCAGTAGCGCAGCACATAGGTGGAAGCATAGGTCAGCACATAGTTCAGCATGATGGTGACTACGACCACATTGGCATTCCACTTAATATTGAGCAGTGCGGGAATGGCGCCGCAGATCCCGCCGACCACCGCGCCGGCAAGGATACAGACCGCGGGGAACAATACCGGCGGGAAATCGGCAGGCAGCACGGTGGAAGCCAGCCATGCCGTAACGGCGCCCGACAGCATAAAGCCGCCCTCCACGATCAGGTTGAATTCGCCGACCCGCAGCATGAAGCACATACCCAGTGAGGTAAACAGCAGCGGAATGGCAAGCTCTATAATATTGAAGAAGCGGCGGGTGCTCTGGAACGGTCCCAGAATAAAGGTGCGAATGGCATTTACGGGATCCTTGCTGACAAACAGCAGGAACACCAGTGCCAGTGCGAAGCCGATCAGCACTGCCGCCGCAATGCGGATCAGCTCAAAGTGCTTGATGGCAAAATGCGAAGATTTTTTCATTGCAGCGCCTCCTGTATTTCCTCGGCAGACATGCGCCGGACTCCCAGCATATATTCACCCAGCATCAGATCGGTCACCTGACTGGAATCCGGGAAGTAGGCGGTGATCTCGCCGCCGAACATCACGATCAGACTGTCGCTCAACTGCAGCAGCTCAGTCAAATCGGCAGAAACCAGCAGCACGGCGGTATCCTGTTCCCGTGCCAGCCGAACCAACTGACGGTGGATAAACTCGGAGGAACCGACATCAATGCCGCGGGTGGGCTGGTTTGCCACGATCACCTGCGCTGCGCCGGTGAATTCCCGTGCGGCGATCATCTTTTGGATATTGCCGCCGGAAAGCATGCCCGCCATGCCGGAGGTGCTGGGGCATACCACGTCAAAGGTCTTTACCAGATCCTCCACATCACGCCGGATCGCCTTGACGTCCAGTCGGATCCCGCGGGAATATTTGCCGGTATAGTAGCGGTCGGCAATGATATTATCCGTCACGCTCATCGTCGGGGCGCAGCCATAGGTCATGCGGTCCTCGGAGATATTGCTGATTCCCATCTGACGGATTTGCCGAACGGTTTTCTTTTTGATGCTTTCGCCGTCCAGCGTAATCTCGCCGCGGGTAAAGGTGCGCAGCCCTGTCAGAATCTCGCTCAATTCCTTTTGTCCGTTGCCCTCTACGCCGGCAACGCCCAGAATGCGTCCGCGGTACAGAGAGAAGGAGACGTTCTGCAGCAGCGGCTTGCCGCTGGCGCTGTTGTAGCACAAATCAACGGTGCGCAGCACCTCCTTCTTTTCGCCGGCAGGGGCGCTCTTTTCCACCTGCAGAGAAACGTCGCGTCCCACCATCAGGTTGGAAAGCTCCTGCTCGCTGTAATCCCCCACATTGCCTACCGCAACGGTTTTGCCGCGCCGCAGAATGGTAAAGCTGTCGCAAAGCTCTTTGACCTCGTTCAGCTTGTGAGAAATAAATACAATGGTATGCCCCATATCCCGCAGCTTCTTCAGCTCAATAAAAAGCTCTGTAACCTCCTGCGGGGTCAGTACGGCGGTCGGCTCGTCTAATATCAGGATCTCGGCACCGCGCAGCAGCGCCTTCATGATCTCGATTTTCTGCTTTACGCCGACGGAGCATTCGGCAACGGTGGCGCGCGGATCTACCTCAAAATTATATTTTTCGGCAATCTCGCCGGTGATCCGCACGGCTTCTTCCATATCAAACAGCCCATGGCGCAGCGGCTCCATGCCCAGCACCAGGTTTTCTGCAACGGTCAGCTCGTCCACCAGCATAAAGTGCTGGTGAACCATGCCCACCCCATGCTTGATGGCGTCCAGCGAGTCCTTGAAGCGGATCGGCTGCCCTTTCAGAACAATCTGACCCTCGGTCGGCTCCAAAAAGCCGAACAGCACTTTCATCAGGGTGGTTTTGCCGGCACCGTTTTCTCCCAGCAGCGCGTGAATGGATCCTCGCTCGCAGGTCAAGCACACATTCCGATTGGCGGCAAAGCCGTTGGGATAAATCACGGTGATGTTATCCATCTGTAAAATTTGTTCTGACATATTGACCTCCGGTGGTACGGGATAAGGAAACGCCGGAGGGGAAGGTTCTTCCCGCCCCGGCGTATCCACGGTAAGCGTACTGCTTATTTTACAGTTACGGAATTCTTCAGTGCGAGATACTGATCCTCGGTCATATCAAAGTAGGAGGGGCAGGTAACTTCGCCCTTGGTCACAGCCTCTACCAGAGCGTCCATATCGGCACGGATCTCAGCAGGGACCTGCTTCTCATAAATCGCATTCTCGATGATCTTGCAGCCGCCGCCGGCAACGCCGTAAACCTCTACGCCGCCCCAGTTGATGTCAGTGGCACCTTCCAGAACGCGCTTGACCCAGTTGTAGGAAATGTTGCCCCAGTCCTTATAGGCGGAGGTGATGATGCAGTCTGCCTGGGCGTCGTCAACGCCGATGAACTGTGCAGCGAGGTCGGTATCGCAGCCGATGCCCCATACGCCGGACTCCTTGCAGGCTTCTAGAGTGCCGAAGGAGGAAGCAGCGCCTACTGCATAGATGACATCGCAGCCCTGACGGATCTGAGCCAGTGCAGTCTCCTTGGCAGCAGCCTGGTCAACAAAGTCGCCGGAAGCGGAAACCGCAACCTGAGCATCGGGATTGGCATACTGGGCACCGCTGATGTAGCCGGTGATGAAGTCGCTCAGGGTAGGATACTCAACACCTACTACAATGCCGACCTTGCCGGTCTTGCTCATGCGCATGGCAAGGTAACCGGTCAGGAAGGAAACCTCATTCTGGGCGCACAGAACGCCTACGAAGTTATCCAGCTCGCTGATACCCGCCTGAGAAAGAGCGGTATCCAGAACCATAAACTTGATGTCGGGATACTTGGGAGCCGCAGCGATGACTTCATCGATCATACCGTTGTTGGCGGAGGTGAAGATCATCGCAGGCTTCTGATCACAGGCGTCCAGCAGGGTCGCCTTGTACGCGGAGGGATCGGTAGGCAGCTCGACATAGGTGCCGTCCACAGGCAGCTCCTTTACGATGCGCTGGAAGCCCTCGTAGGTGGAGTCGGCAATGCCGGCATCACCCAGCGTACCGCCGATGTAAATAACCTTGGTTTTTTCGCTGCCCTGGTTGCCCTGGGGCTGGGGCTTGTCGCCGCACGCAGCCAAAGAGAATACCATCAGCAGAGCAAGTACAGCACAAATAAGTTTTTTCATTTGATTTTCTCCTTTTCATTTTTTCTTTTTTCTTTTATTTCGTATCTATTACAGGCGCACAGCGCCGCGTAATCCTGTAAATGTCCCTTTTCAGCCGCACGGTAAAATGTTATACTGATAAATGATGAACCGGCAGTCTGCTTTTTGGGGAGGGAATTATGGCAATTGATATTTTGAAGCTGGCAGCATCTGCTCCTCCGGAGATCCGAAAGGAATTTCAGCAACGGGAATATCCTGCGGGGGCGTGCATCATTTCTCCCGGTCAAATGCCCGCCTGCTGTCTTTATATTATCCGCTCCGGTGTGGTAGAGGTGCAGAAGGAATCGGGTGACGGCAACGCCATTGTCGTCAATGCCTTTTCCTCGGGCGAGGTGTTCGGCGAGGTGGAGATCTTCTCTCCCGAATACAAGCCCTATGAGGTGCGGGCGAAAACCGCCTGCAGCATACTGGTAATGAATAAGGAAACGGCATTCCACTGGATGCGCGAGGTCTTTGATTTTGACCTGTATCTTTGCGAGATGCTCACCCGCCGTATGTATGTTACTTCCGATTCCATGTCGCGCATTGCTCTGCTGCCGATTCGGGAGCGGGTGTTGGGCTGCATTTGGAGCTATTACAGCAGAGGACAGCTTTCCAGCCTTACCAAGGAGGAGCTGGTCTCTCAGGTAAGGGCGCCGCTGCGCAGTGTCAATCGCGTCGTTCGGGGCTGTATTCAGCAGGGAATTATTGATTACCGGAAAAAGTGTTTCGTGGTAAAGGACGCCGAGGCACTGGAGCGGTTTTCCATCAATTACAGCTTGTAAGGCTGCCCTCTGATTGAAAAATAACACAGCATTCATCAAAAGAAAAGGTCATATGACCAATTCTGATACTTTGTCCGTAAAGTATAAATGTGATCTTTTGTTTTTGGCTATTATGACGACTATTTGTTAAAAAATCGACAAGATTAAGAGCAAAGCACCCCTATAATAAAGACATTTGCGGCAGCTTTTTCCTGCCCTGCTTCGGGCTTCCCCGCTGCGGTGCGCCCGCCTGTCCCCTGCCAAAAATCAAAAAACAGTTTCGAAGATAAATCGACTGCCCGATGCGAAAAACCCTTGACAGTCCACCAACCATATGGTAGAATAATCGAGCAGCCGAAAATGGACGATTAGCTCAGCTGGAAGAGCATCCGCTTGACGTGCGGAGGGTCACAGGTTCAAGTCCTGTATCGTCCACCAATTTATAAGGAAGCCCGCAGCAAAAGCTGCGGGTTTTTCTTTTAGCCATTACATTCTTGCGCTGCGCTGCCATCGGACTGCCAAAATAAGGCGAGGCTTGCGGATCCTGCGGATCTTCAAGCCTCCTTTTATGGTTATAGATCGTCCAGCGTCATGCCGAAGGGCGGTAGGAATTGCAGTAGGAACTGCTCCGCCTCCGGCAGCTTTAATTCATGAACCGCTTGCAAAAGAGTATCATAGGCACGGTCGAACTCATGGTTGCCGGCACGCCGCTCCTCGATGCATTTGATCAGTGCCGAAAGCTTATCTGCCGCCTTGATGTAGGGCTTATATTCCTCGGCAGGAGAAAACCACGGCGCCATCTCCTCCGCCATCGGCACCGGCAAACGGGAAAGCAGCGCATTCTGCGCCTCCTTTTCCACCGCCTTGTATGCAGTTTTTATGCTCTCGTTCTTATATTTAACGGGGGTAGGCAGATCGCCGGTCAAAATCTCGGTGCAATCGTGGTACAAGGCATACAGCACCGCCTTTTCCGGCTCCAGCGTGCCACCCTGCTCGCGGTTCAGCAGTGCCAGTGCGTGCGCAATATACGCCGTTTCCAGTGTGTGCTCACACAGGTTTTCCGGACGAGCGGAGCGCATCAGGCACCACCGGTCGATGTACTTCATTCTGCCCAGCAGGGCATAAAAGGTGTTCAGCATATTTTTCTCTCCTTTTTAAGCAGTGGGACTGCCGGCGGTCTGTCCGCCCTTTGCTGTTATTCTACCACGCACAGGGGCAACTGGCAAGCGGCGCGGCATTTTGCAGGAGGGCTTGCATAAGCCGCTTCTAAAAACGCTGAAATGCAGGAAAAATCATTTTTAATTCATTTTAATTAAAAATCAAAGACTTTTTATCGCTATTTTCCTGTTATTTTGCATGAAAATTAAAAAATCCTGCAAAAATAGCTTGCAATTCCGTTTCCAGATGCTATAATAGCACCATAGTCCAATACAACCGCTATCAAAATGAATTCTGATAAGGAGATTCCACCATGAAAAAACTACTTGCCCTTATGATGGCTGCCATGATGCTGCTGTGCTGTGTTGCCTGCGGCGGCAATGACACCCCCACCCCTGACAGCAATACCCCCGTTTCTCTTACTGTAGGCACCGGTGGTACTGCCGGCACCTACTATGCCTATACCAATGCCGTCGGCATGATTTTGGGCGAGGCGACCGGCTACAGCTACAATGTTATTTCTACCGGCGGCTCGGTTGCCAATATCAACGGTATTGAGGACGGCGACTACAATATGGCGATCGTGCAGAACGATACCATGATCAAGGCATACAACAAGCTGGACGATTTTAACTTCCCCTCCGCCATCACCTCCTTCTCGGTGCTGGGCGAGGTCTACTCCGAGGTCATGCAGATCGTCGTGCGGGGCGACCTGAAGGACACCGTTAAAACGCTGGCCGATGTCAAGGGGCTGCGTGTTTCCATCGGCGATGCCGGCTCCGGCACCGAGGCCAATGCCAAAGCCCTGCTGGCTGCCTATGGCGTTTCCCTCAATGATATCACCGTACAGAACCTTTCTGCCGGCAGCAGCGCCGATGCCATGAAGGACGGCAAGCTGGACGTTTTCTTCTTCACCTCCGGCGCACCCACCACTGCCATCACCGAGCTGCAGACCGCCATGGATATTTACCTGCTGGGTCTGGATTCCGCCGTTATGGACTCCTTCATTGCCGATAACAAGGTAGGCGGCTATGCCGTATATGCCAAGATGGACGTAACCCATGACCAGTACGAGTGCATTCCCGCTGACGCTCCCATCACCACCATCGGTGTGACCGCCACCTACATCGTTTCCAATTCTCTCTCCGAGGAGCAGGTCTACAATATGGCCAAGGCACTGTGGGAAAATCAGGCGGAGATTGCCAAAGCACACGCCGTAGGCACCGGCATGGATATCAACAATGCCTTTGTGACCATCGGTAACGTGCCGCTGCACGCCGGCGCTGCCAAATACTACGCCGAGAAAGGTCTTCAGGTCGGCTGATCCGAAAACCCTAAGTCTTCCAAACGCCCGCGGCGGGAGTGTCTTCGTTCCTCCCGTCGCGGCTTTCCTTGTTATCGGATCACAAAAAGGAGTCGATCAGCCCTTTTATCATTCTGTTATCGCTCCCTTTTGTGATCCGGTAAAAATCCCCTAAAGAAAGGAAGCTGTCCTATGAATCATCTGCATCACCATTCCGATGCCGCCGATACTGCCAAGCTGCTGCAGGAGCTGGACCGTGACAGCAAAAGCCGCAGCTTGACCGGCGGCTGGAAAACCGCCATGACGGTACTGTTTGTCCTGTATTCCGTCACCATGATCGTCATGGCGCTGGTCGTCTCCGGCGCAACGCAGTATACCCGTCTGCCCGTTTTTGTGGGCATGACGCTGTTTGTGGGCTACCTGAAGTACCCTGCCAGCAAGCGGGACGCCCTGCGGGATAACTATTTCCCGTGGTATGATATTGTGCTGGCATTTGCCTCGCTCATTGTGTTTTTCTATTATGCCTTCGCTCAAAAAAAGATCATTCAGATGGCAAACCGCATCGGCACCACTCAGATCGTACTGGGCATTATCGGTATTCTGCTGCTGGTGGAGCTGTGCCGCCGTTCCACCGGGATCCCGCTCATTGTGGTGGCGGGACTGTTTACCGTTTACGGGGCATGGTGGCTGACCAACAACAACCCCAAAACTGCCCTGCGCAACCTCATCTACAACCTGTTTTATAACCTCAATTGCGGCATTTTCTCCTCCCCCATCACCGTTTGCTGTTCGTTCATCGTGCTGTTCATCATTCTCGGCTCGTTCCTCGAAAAGACCGGAATCGGTACCTTCTTTGTGGATTTGGCAAACTCCATTGCAGGCGCCAGCGTGGGCGGTCCTGCCAAGGTCGCGGTCATCTCCAGCGCTTTGGAGGGAATGTATTCCGGCTCCTCCGTTGCCAATACCGTCGGCAGCGGCAGCATCACCATTCCCACCATGAAGCGGGTGGGCTACAAGCCGGAATTTGCTGCGGCAGTGGAGGCGGCTGCCTCGACCGGCGGTCAGATCATGCCTCCCATTATGGGCGCTGCCGCCTTTTTGATGGCAGAGATCACCGGCATACCTTATGCTTCCATTGTTGTTGCGGCAATCCTCCCCGCCGTTCTGTACTTTACCGGTATCTTCCTGATGGTCCATTTCGAGGGCAAGCGGCTGGGTCTTAAGGGCCTTCCCAAGGACTCCATTCCTCATTTCTTCCGCCTGCTGGGAAAAAGCGGCTACCTGCTCATTCCGGTCGTCGTGCTGGTCATCTGCATGAACTATTACACCGCCGGTATGTCCGCCTGCTTTGCCATACTGTTTGCCCTCATCATCAGCCTCATCGGGAAGGATAAGCATGATCTTGTGCGTTCTGTCGGTCTTCCGCTGATCCCGCTGGCAACCCTCATCATTCTGTGGCAGGTCATCAAGATAGATACCGGCACCGCTGTCTTTGTCTCGATGGTGGTCGCCGTGCTCTGCAGCTTCCTTACCCGTTCCGCAATCCTCACACCTCGTTTGGTCGCAGAGGGCCTGCAGGGCGGCGCCGGCAGTTCCATCGGCGTTGCGGTAGCCTGCGCCATGGCAGGTATCATCTCCGGCGTTGTCTCCATGACAGCTTTGGGCACCACGCTGGTAGCGGTCATTGTCCCCCTTGCCCAAAAGAGCATCTTCCTTGCGCTGTTCTGTACCATGCTGGCATGCATTGTGCTGGGAATGGGCGTACCCACCACCGCCAACTATGTCATCATGGCGACCATCACGGCACCGATCCTTGTCAAAATGGGAATCCCGCTGTTAGCGGCGCACATGTTCGTATTCTACTTCGGCATCGTGGCAGATATTACCCCGCCTGTAGCGCTTGCCGCCTATGCAGGCAGCGCCATCGCCCATTCCAATCCGCTCAAAACCGGTGTGGCTGCCACCAAGCTTGCCATCGGCGCATTCATTATTCCGTACATCTTCGCTCTCAATCCCAGCCTGCTGTTTATTGATGTGGAGAGTGTCTGGGCGCTTATCGGCATTATGGTCACCTCGGTCATCGGTATGGCGGGCATCGCCATGGGCATGACCGGACACGCCTATGCTCCCATTCCATGGCTCATGCGCATCATGCTGCTGGCCGGTGGGATCTTCCTTATTGATCCCAGTCCCGTCAGCGACCTCATCGGGCTTTTACTCATCGGTATTCCATTTGCAGTACAGCTTCTCCAAAGCCGCAGGTCAAAGGCCTCGGCAGCCGGGTAAGGCTTCTATCGAAAGGCAGTCTCCTTCTTCGGGGGCTGCCTTTTAAGGTGCGGGACCCTGTGCGGCGGAGCCGCGCGCCTGCGGCGCGCTTCCGGCGGGGCTACGCCCCGCCGGTGTCGGGCTTCGCCCGACGGCTCCGCCGCCCTGCCCCCACCTTGCGCCCGCCCCTCCGGTGTGGTATCATAGGACCGGAAATGAGGTGCTGTCATGTCGCTGGAGATCGAGCGGAAATTCCGCATCAAAATGCCGGAAAAGGACTGGCTTCGCAGCCGGGAAGCCGTCGCCGTCACCGGGCTGGTACAGTGCTACCTCACCGCCCATGAGGGCTGGGAGCGCCGGGTGCGCCAAGCCACCGATGCCTTGACCGGCGAGGTACGCTGCACCCTCACCGAGAAAACCGAAGAAGCCGGTCTGATACGTACCGAGTTGGAAAAGGAAATCTCCCCAAGCGAGTACGAAGCGTTGCTGGGGGAGATGCTGCCCGGCACACCGCCGCTTTACAAGGTGCGTTGGGCGTTCCCCTACAAGGGGCACACCATTGAGATCGACTGCTACCCCTTTTGGAAAGATGAAGCGATCCTGGAGGTGGAGCTTTCCTCCCCCGATGAAGCATTCGCGCTGCCGCCGGAGCTTGTCGTGCTTGCCGATGTGACCAACGACCCGAATCTGAAAAACCGTGCGCTGGCACTGGCAATGGCGGAATGGGAAAGGGATCTGATGGAATCCGGCAAAATTCCGTAACATCTCCTATTGACAACCGCTCAAAAGGGAATATAATGGTGTCAAGATGTTTCGGGGCGGGGTGCAATTCCCCACCGGCGGTGACGGAGCCCATCGGCTCCCCAGTCCGCGAACAGCGCCACGGCGCTGCCGAGAGGGTGCAATTCCCTCACCGACGGTTACAGTCCGGATGGAAGAAACAGCGCTTTTTTGCGTGTTCAGCGCCCCGCTGCGGCTTTTGCCGTGCCGGGCGCTTTTGTTTTGCGATGAAACATCTGCAATTCAAAAAAAGGAGCATAAATCCATGTCAAATGTCAATCCCAAACTCAGCAGACTTGCAAAGCTCGGTCTGCTCGCCGCCCTCTCGATCGTTCTTGTGTTCTTTATTCACTTTCCCATCTTCCCCACTGCCAAGTTTTTGGAGTACGACCCTGCTGATATTCCCATTATGATTGCCACCTTTGCCTTCGGCCCCTGGTACGGTCTGATGACCACCATCGTTGTTGCGGTGGTGCAGGGTCTTACCGTCAGTGCATCCGGCGGCATCTACGGCATCATCATGCACATCATCGCCACCGGCACCTTCGTACTGGTCGCCGGCTTCCTTTATCAAGCGCATAAGACCAAAAAGGGTGCGCTGATCGCTCTGCTCTGCGGCGTGGTGGCGTGGGGGCTTATCATGATGCCTGCCAACCTCATCATCACACCCATCTTTACCGGTATGCCGGTAGATGCCATTCGCGCTATTCTGCTGCCCATTATCCTGCCCTTTAATCTCATTAAAGCCGGCATCAACGCTGTTGTGACCTTCCTTGTCTACAAAAGCGTTTCGCCGCTTCTCCATCGGTGATATTATGAATGAACAGTTCTCCTTTACCGGACGGGTCATTACCGGCCACCGTCTCGGTCATACCCTTGGCTTCCCCACCGCCAATATCGTCGTCACTCCCGGCGAAAAGGTACCCACCCTCGGCGTTTACGCTGCGTGGGTCACGCTGCCGGACGGCTCCCGTCACGCTGCGGTGACAAATCTCGGCGTCCGCCCTACCGTGGAAACGGCAGGCGCCCTGTGGGTGGAAAGCTACCTTCTCGATTTTTCCGGCGACCTGTATGGGCAGGAGCTAACCGTCACGCTCTGTCACTTCCTGCGTCCGGAACGGCACTTCCCCAGTGTGGAGGCATTGCGTCAGGCGATTGCCGAAAACGCCGCACAGGCCCGTGCCTTGCTGCTGGACGGTAAGAGAGAACCGACCTCAAACAACCTGTGACCTCGTGCAAACTCCCCATTCGGGCGGCAGCCCGACGGCGGAGCCGTCAAAAAGGCGCCCAGTGGGGCGCCATTTTCGCCGGTCTGCGCCCGGCGGGGCTGCCGCCCTGCCAAGTAAGCCGCCCGATGAGAATCGTCCCTGCACCGGCTCCGCAAAATCTTTCCTTGACAAACACCCTGCTTCTGCGATAGAATGATAAGGATAACAAAAAATGCGTTGAAGCGGAGGAGTATCCGTTCCCCCGACCCCCAGAGAGCAGCCGACCGGTGCAAAGGCTGCGGCGGAAAACGGAGAAGGTCGCCGCCGAGCGGTGCCGCCGAATATCTGATGATTTAAGCGGCAACGGTATTCCCCGTTACGGAAGCTAAAGTGCGTGCCTTCCGGCACGAATTCAGGTGGTACCGCGCCGAGCTTGCGTCCTGCTGTTTTCCCGTATCGGGAAAAACGGCGGGCTTTTTTATTTTACTGCCGCCTGCCCAAGAAAAAAGGAGGAAATCCCCATGGCAAAACAACTGGAAAAGGTCTATGACCCTAAGCAGGTCGAGGACCGCACCTACCGCTTCTGGCTGGAAAAAAACTACTTCCACGCCGATGCAGAAAGTAAAAAACCGCCCTACACCATCGTCATTCCGCCCCCTAACATCACCGGTCAGCTCCATATGGGGCACGCGCTGGATAATACTCTTCAAGACGCGCTGATCCGCTGGCGCCGTATGCAGGGCTACGAGGCGCTGTGGCTGCCCGGCACCGACCACGCCTCCATCGCCACCGAAGCCAAAATCGTAGAAGCCATGCGCAAGGAAGGCGTCACCAAGGAGGAGATCGGACGCGACGGCTTTTTGGAGCGCGCATGGGAATGGCGGCGTCAGTATGGCGGGCGCATCGTCAGCCAGCTTAAAAAATTAGGCTCCAGCTGCGACTGGGAGCGGGAACGATTCACCCTCGATGAGGGCTGCTCCCGCGCGGTACAGCTGGTGTTCCAGCGCCTGTACGATCAGGGGCTCATTTATCGGGGCAACCGCATGGTCAACTGGTGTCCCACCTGCAACACCTCCATCAGCGATGCCGAGGTAGAGTATGAGGAGCAGGACGGCAACTTCTGGCACCTGCTGTACACCGTCAAGGAGACCGGTGAGCAGCTGGAGCTTGCCACTACCCGTCCCGAGACCATGCTGGGCGATACCGCCGTCGCCATCAACGGCGACGATCCCCGCTATGCCCATCTGCACGGCTGCCATGTCATTCTGCCGCTGCTGAATAAGGAAATTCCCATCGTCTGCGATGAGCACGCCGATATGGAAAAGGGTACCGGCGTTGTAAAGATCACCCCCGCCCACGACCCCAATGACTTCGAGGTAGGCGAGCGCCATAATCTGCCTCGCGTCCGTGTCTTTACCTACGATGGGCACATGACCGGCGCCGCCGATAAAGCTGCCGCCGATGAGCTGTTCCGTACCGGAAAGGCTGCCGCCGGCGAGCCGGAGGTGCTGGACTGCGGCAAATACGCCGGTATGACCACCAAGGAGGCGCGCAAAGCCATTCTTACCGATTTGGAAGCCTGCGGTGCCCTCAAATCGGTGGAGCCGCTGCGCCACGATGTCGGCACCTGCTACCGCTGCCACTGCACCATCGAGCCGATGGTTTCCAAGCAGTGGTTCGTCTCGATGAAGTCTTTGGCGGAGCCTGCCATTAAGGTGGTTCGGGATAAAGAGATCCGCTTTGTCCCCGAGCGCTTTGATAAAAACTACTTCCACTGGATGGAGAATATCCGTGACTGGTGCATCAGCCGTCAGCTCTGGTGGGGTCATCGGATCCCTGCCTACTACTGTGATGACTGCGGTGAAACGGTCGTCACCATTCAAGGCATCGAAACCTGTCCCAAGTGCGGCGGTCATATGACGCAGGACCCCGATACGCTGGATACCTGGTTCTCCAGCGCACTGTGGCCCTTCTCCACCCTCGGCTGGCCCGATGATACCCCCGAGATGCGCAAATTCTACCCCACCTCTACCCTTGTTACCGGCTATGACATTATCACCTTCTGGGTTTCCCGCATGATCTTCTCCGGTCTGGAATACACCGGAAAAAAGCCCTTTGACACCGTACTCATTCACGGGTTGGTGCGAGATGCACAGGGGCGCAAGATGAGCAAGTCCCTCGGCAACGGTGTTGACCCACTGGAGGTCATTGACCAGTACGGTGCAGACGCTCTGCGCTTCATGCTGGTGACCGGCAACAGCCCCGGCAATGATACCCGCTATATGGACGAAAAGGTCAAGGCGGCACGCAACTTTGCCAATAAGATCTGGAACGCCACTCGCTTCATTCAAATGAACCTCTCCGATGAGATCACCCGAATCGAGCTGCCCGAAACGCTTGCCACCGAGGATAAATGGGTGCTCACCCTCTACAACGACCTCATCAAGGAAGTCACCGATAATCTTGAGAAATTCGAGCTGGGTGTCGCTTCCGCCAAGCTATACGATTTCATTTGGGATATCCTCTGCGACTGGTACATCGAGTTGGTGAAGAGCCGCCTGCAGGCAGGCGGAGAGACTGCCGTAAATGCCCAAAAGGTTCTGGTGTATGTCATGGCAAATACCCTCAAGCTGCTGCACCCGTTTATGCCCTTCATCACCGAGGAGATCTGGCAGAGCCTGCCCCACGAGGGCGAATCGGAAGCCATCATGGTCTCCTCCTGGCCTGTCTGGAGTGAGGAGCTCAGCTTCCGGAAGGAGGAGGCCGATTTCCAAAAGATCATGGATATCATTCGCGCCATTCGCAACCAGCGCACTGAGATGAATATCCCCCCCTCCAAAAAAGCAAAGGTCTACATCGAGACCGCAGAGCCCGCCATCTTCACCGATGGTATCCCGTTCCTGCAGCGTCTTGCCTCTGCCTCGGAGGTCGAGGTCGGCAAAAAGTTTGCGCTGGAGGGTGCCGTTCAGGTCATTACCCATGCCGCCCGTGCTTTTATCCCCATGGACGAGCTGATCGACCGTGAAAAAGAGCTGGCGCGTCTGGAAAAGGAACGCGAGAAGTGCCAAAGCGATATAGATTTTATCAGCCGCAAGCTGGATAATGCCGGCTTTGTCGCCAAAGCACCCGCACAGCTTATCGAAGCCGAGCGCAGCAAGCTGGCACAGCACAAGGAGCGCATGGCAAAGATCATGGAATCCATAGCTTCCATGCAAAAATAACCGGAGTTTCCCCGCAGAACAGGGGCGGCAGGGCGCCGCTTTCACTCGCGCCGACCCTGCCCGGGCGGCGCTCCGCCGCTCTGCCCCGCCGCCCCTCTGCACACCGCTTCCCCAAAGGAGGATCACCGATGAATTACCCCGAAACACTATCCTGGATCCATGGCACCGAGCGCTTCGGCAGCCGTCTGGGTCTGGGGCGTATGGGTCGTCTGCTGCACCGCATGGGCGATCCGCACCTGCGGGTACCCTATATCCATGTCGCCGGCACCAACGGCAAGGGCAGCACCACCACCATGATCGCCTCGGCACTCACCGCCGGCGGCTTTAAGACCGGCAAATTCATCTCCCCCTTTATTCTGGAATTTCGGGAGCGAATGCAGATTGACGGCGAAATGATCCCCGAAGAAACGCTGGCAGCTCTCGCCACCCGTCTTTTCCCCATCGCGGAGGAATTTAAGGCGGCAGGCGACCCCCCCACTGAGTTTGAGCTGGTCACGGTGCTGGGATTGACATGGTTTGCCGAAGCCGACTGCGACATCGCCGTGCTGGAGGTGGGGCTCGGCGGTCGGCTGGACGCCACCAATATCATTCCCGCGCCACTGGTTGCGGTCATCACCCGCATTGATTACGACCATACCGCCATTTTGGGCGATACCCTCGCCGCCATCGCCGGTGAAAAATGCGGCATTATCAAGCGGGGCAGCACTGTCGTCAGCTACCCCGATCAGGCGGAGGAGGCGCTAACGGTCATTCGCCGCCGTGCCGCAGAGGAGCAGGACTCCCTGTGTTTGCCGGAGCCGGCGCAGCTTTCCGTCCTCTCCTCTGACCTTTCCGGCAGCCATATCCGCTACAAGGGGCAGGAGGTCTTTGTCCCCCTTGCCGGTCCCCATCAGATCCTCAACGCCGTCACGGCGATGGAAGCGCTGGAGGCACTTTCCGGCAGCCGCTTCGCGCTGCCGCCGGCCGCAGTCGCTGCCGGCATCGCCGCGGCACGATTCCCTGCGCGGCTGGAGCTGCTGCGGCAGTCCCCGCCCGTGCTGGTGGATGGCGCCCACAATCCCAATGGCGGCCGCGCCCTCTGCGATGCCGTCAAGTCGCTGGGCCTGCACGACCTGACGGCGGTGGTGGGCATGCTGCGGGATAAAGACTGCCTGCCGGTGCTGCGGATGATGGCCCCCTACTGCGCCCGCATGATCATTACCACGGTGCCCAACCCGCGCAGCTGCCCGGCCGAAGAATTTGCCGAGCTGGCCCGCGGGGTATGCCGGGATATCACCATATGCCCCAACTGCGAGGAAGCCGCCCGGCTGGCGCTGGCTACCGCCGGGGAACATGGTGTGCTGGTTTTCGGCTCGCTGTACCTGGCTTCCGCCGTCCGGCCGGTGATGATGGAAGCGCTGAAGAAAAATTAAAGCATAGTCCATATTTTGACAGAATATTTG
>USBC01000008.1 GCA_900552845.1 uncultured Oscillospiraceae bacterium
CGGATGCTGGCTTTTTCTCTTGTACAGCCCTATCTTAGCATCTTGTGTGTCCCATAATCCGGACTTAGAAAGGCATATCTCCCCCCATACAGGGAAAGCCCGCGCCGATGATACCATCGGCACGGGCTTTTATCATTGGGCTATTTATATCGGTGCGGGGCAGAGGGGGCGTCACTCCAGCAGGCCGCTTTCACGCAGCAGCAGCTCCACATCGGTACCCTTGACCTTCTTAAGCAGCAGCTTGACGGCTTCCCGCTCGCCGAAGGACAGCGGCAGCTCGCTAAGAGGCTTTTTATCAACAGCAAAGTAGCAGGCGCGCAGCAGCTCACGCACATCATACTTGCTGCCCCAAACCTCCGGCACGCCGCGGTCTATATTCAAGAGGGTGTAGACCGATTCCATACCGGTACGCATGGAATATTCGGTGGTGAAGATCGTGTCGCGGGGCGTTTCGGCAAACTGACCGACAAAGGCGAAGTTGACGGCTCCCTCCGGCACGACCTTGGGACGGTCGCTTTCCTTGCGGGGCTGGAAGAATGCATTGATATAGGGCATATAGCAGGTGGTGGTGTTGCAGGCATTTGCCGCCAGCTCCTCGATGCGGCTTTCTTCAACACCGATGTGATACAGCCACTCACGGCAGATCTCCTCACCGGTGCATTCCCGCATGGGCTTTTTAACAAAGTTGCCCTCACAGTCGGTATGCAGACCGTACACCCATACCAGAACGGTATTCTTATCCTGACTTCTGAACTGCGGCTGGCGGTTGATGGTCCAAGAGAGATACCAGTGATCTACGCTATCCTTGACGGTGACGATGCCGCCGGTGGTCACCTTGCCGGAGCGGGGATCACGCTTGCAGATATTCATAATATGGCGAATGATTTCTTCATCGGCGGTGGCAACGGTGGCGCTCATCCAGTTGGTCGCTTCCACATCGCCGCAGAAGGCATCTGGGTTGCCATATTCACCGTGCTGTGCCTGTGCCGCAATGGCTTTCCACATATCCCACGATTCGCCGAAGCCGTTATGGACGCCGGAGAGATCGGGAGCGTGGGTCTGATCGCCGTAACAGGAGGTATCGGTGCAGCAGCCATTGGTGATGAAAACAAGGTCGTCCTCGATGAGGTCAATGGTCTGCTCCTTGCCGTCCTTGACATAGACGATCTGACGGGCGACCTTCTTATCGCCTTCGGTCTCGATGACAACATTGCGGACGTCCATGCCGAACTCGATGCGGACGCCGTGTGCTTCCAAATACTTGACCAACGGAAGAATCATGCTCTCATACTGGTTATACTTGGTGAAGCGCAGGGCGCTGAAATCGGGCAGACCATCAATATGATGGACATAGCGGCAGAGGTAACGCTTCATTTCCAAAGCGCTGGACCACTTCTGGAAGGCAAACATGGTCTGCCAATAGAGCCAGAAGTTGGTGCTCCAGAAGCTATCCGGCAAGACATCGGAGATTTTCTTATCCTCCAGATCCTTTTCCGGCGTAATGAACAGCCGGGAGAGCGCCATGGCGCTTTCCTTATCCAAAGCAAACTTTTTATCGGTGTGGGCGTCCTCGCCGCGGTTTACGGTAGCACGGCAGAGAGAGTAGTTGGGATCATGCTTATTGAGCCAATAGTACTCATCAAGAACAGATACATTCGGCGTTTCGATGGATGGAACATCACGGAACACGTCCCACATGACCTCGAAGTGATTATCCATCTCACGGCCGCCGCGCATATAGAAGCCCTTGGTGACATCTTTATAGCCATCGCAGCTTCCGCCTGCCAGCTCCAGCTTTTCCAGCAGGTGAACACGCTCTCCTTTCATTTGACCATCGCGCACCAAATAAAACGCAGCGGTGAGTCCGGCAAGCCCGGTGCCGATGATATAGGCGGATTTGTTATCGACGCCCTGGGGTTTTTCGGGACGGGCAAAGCTCTCGTAGGTTCCGGCAGAATAATACATAAATAAGCCTCCTGTAGAATTTGGATTGGAAGCGGCGCTCCCTTTGATGGCTTTATTGTATCCCTCCCGAACGCAAAATTAAATAGACAGAAAAGCCCCCGTGACAAAAACCTCATCACGGGGAAAAAACTGCAAAAAATTTGAGCAAACCGGCGGTTTTGTTAAGTTTTTCGGGGTTGATCGGTCCGAAAGCGCTCCAACGCCTGCGCAATATTGCCCTGCAGCACCAACGCCAGCTTATTGACCAGCAGTTCGGGTTCTGCCTGCATACCGTCCTTGATCCAATCCAGCATAAGCCCGACAAAGGAATAGGAATATACCTGCGCAATGAAGAGCTTGTCCTCTTCCCGTACCGTCATGCCGGCAGACTGCTCGGTAATAACGCCCATCAGGAGATGGTCGGTTAGCGGCACCAGATACTTTTCCACCTGCTCCCGACTGACGCAGTGGTAGACATTCATTATAAAGGTCTTATTTTCCCGCACGGCATGGAAAATCTGCACGAAGCCCTGCTGCCACGTATCGTGCGTCTTTTTATTCTCCAGCGCCTTTTTGGCGTCCTCCATGCACGCCCACTCCACTAAATCGTAAATGTCCTTAAAGTGATAGTAAAAGGTCATGCGGCTGATCCCGCAGTCCTCGGTAATATCGCTGATGGTAATTTTGTTGAGCGGCTTTTGCAGCAGCAGATTTTTGAGGGACTGCTCCAACGCACGCTTGGTGATCTGTGACACGGCGGCGACCTCCTTCTTTATAAATCTGTTATTGCAAGCTGCCATCCTGCTCTCGCGTCTGTCGGATCTGATGGATCCGCAGTCCGAGCTGAAGCAACAGGCGTTCCTCGGAGTCCTTGAGATCCCTTCCGAGAACAGAACGAATTTTATCAATGCGATAGATGAGGGTATTGCGGTGGATATAAAGTGCCTTAGCCGTTTCGCTGACATTGCAGTTGCAGGCAAAATAGCAGTCCAGCGTCTCTACCAGGTTGGTCTCGTTGCGATGGTCGTACTCCACCAGACTGCGTATGGAGAGCGTGTAAAGCTCCATGGATCTTTCGCTTTCCACGCCGCTGCTGAGAAGCTGATAGATAATGAGATCCTCGTAAAAATGCACGCCGGCGGCACCGCGGAGGCTGCCGGACGCCCTAATCGCCTCCTGCGCCTGCGTGAAGCTGCGCCGCACATTGATAAGGCGCTCCGCAGGCTCCCCGACGCCGATATTAAGAACATATTGCTCGGTGATTGTGCGTAGGCGGTGGTACAGCCGTTGGATAAACCGGCGGTTTTCCTCCCCGATGCGCTTATCCTCCCCGGTGTGGGCAAGCCGCAAAAAGGTGATGATCAGACTGCCGCGGTGAATGGAGATACAGCTGCGTCCATCTGCGCGGGAGAATTCTCCGATCTGAGCGATCATGCTGTCCTTGATCCGCAGGAAGGCGTCCTGCATCTCGACATAATTCGCCGTTCCCTGCACTGCGCTGTCCAGCTTGGCCGCAAGGCAAAGATAGGTTCCCTCTGCGTCCATATTGTGCATACCGGCAATGCTTGCGACCTCATCGGCGGAATGGAGCTTACCGCTTAGCAGGTCATCGAAGAAATCCTGCCGGATATGCATTCGGACTTCCTCCAACTGACGGTTACGGTAACACTCCAGCGCCAGTGCGGAAACCGCAATCTCCAGCGCCAGATAATCGGCGGACTGCATTTTGTGTCCGGTTTCCCATACCACTAAATAGCCAAACAGCTCATCTCCGCCGGAAACCGGAAGCACCCGGCAAACCGCCCGTTCCTCCCCACGAGAATAGACGCGCTTGATTGCCTTGGTGTAACGGGCAAAGTCTGATGGCATATTGCCGGTGAGCTCCTCCGGAAAAATAACAGCGCCCTTTTGCAGGGTCAAAAGCGCAGAGGGCTGCAGCCCTTCCCCGCTTTCGGCATAGCCAAGCAGTTCCCACCGGCTGCCCATCAGCAGTACCGAGTTGCCGATATAATCGCCGAGCACCGAAAGCATACGCTCCACGCCGTCCGGCTCCAGCATGCTCTCGGAAATGGAGTGATACAGCGAAGCAAAGCGATCAGCCTTTTCCTCCCCACCGCCGGAAAGGCGCTCAAATACCACCTTACAGATCTTACTGAGCGGGTAGCGGACGGGAATTTCGATTAGTGGAAAGTCCAGCCGCCTTGCCTCTTCCAGCATCGCGTCCGGGATCACCTCGAAGTACCGGCGGGTCTTGATAGCAAGCCCAACGCAGTTTAATTCCGCCAGTTCACGAATCAACTGGCGCTGCAGTGACTCGTCATCTCGGCAGAAGTAGCCGGTGGTAAGCAAAAGATCTCCAGAGGAGAGCCAATCATAGGAATCGGGGTTATCAATGATATTGATGTTGGTAATCTCCGCCTGCAGACTGCTGCCGCCTGCCCTCAGCGCAAGCCCCGAAAGCTCCTCCTCCCGCAAAAACGATTCAACTGTGTACATTCTTTGCTTCCTCCCAAAAAGACTGCGGATATGATACAGTATCAGTATATCATATCCGCAGTCTTTTTCAAACAGATTAAATTTTATACTTTTGCTAACCGAGCATCATCTGTGACAGCAGCGCCACCGCTCCGGCGGTAAGAGAAAAAATCAGTGCGACCGGCAAGAGCTTTTTGATGATGGCTCCGACCAGCTCCGGTTTGCCTGCCGTGGTAGCGCCCAAAATGATCTTGCTGGGGCTGATGAGGCTGCCGGCGCTGCCGCCGACGGTCTGTGCCGCCAGAATGGGCGCCTGCTGCAAGCCGACCATCTCCGCCGTGGTCATTTGGAAGCTGCCGAACAGGATATTGCTGGACATATTAGAGCCGGTGATAAAGGAACCGAGCATACCCACCAGCGCCGCCAGCGCCGCATAATATGAACCGAACACAGCGGAAAAGCCGCCTGCCAGCGCCGTTGTCTGTCCGGTGCCGCTCATTATATTGGCAAGCACCAGAAACACCATGACCGAAACGGAGGAGGGCAATGCTTTTTTCAGACTGTCCCGCAGGACCCGCTGCCCGCTGCCCGCTGTAAGCCAGCCCCGCCGCCGAAAATAGAAGAACCCGAAGCCTGCCGCCAAAAACAGGAACACGCCTGCATTGGTGAGGCTGAGCGGAGAAAAGCCGCTGACCTCCTCGGTAATGGCTGTACCGCCGCTGACAACGGCAGGAATGTGGAGCGAAACGGAAACTCCCGCCAACGCCCGCTTGACCGAAGGAATAAGCAGACAGACCAGTGAAAAGGCAGTCATGACAAGGTAAGGGGAAAAGGCGTGCAGGATCCCCATGCCCTGCGGCGCCTGCTCCGACAAAAGCGTTCCATGCGACGGCTCCATGGCACGGCTGTTTTCCAGCTCCCACGGCGTATTGTAAAGTGGAAGCCGCCCCAAAAGAAGCGATACCACCAGAGCCAGACAGCAGGGAATAAAGCAGCAGAGCGTGGTATTGACCTGACTCATCAGCAGCTCCCCGCCACCCTGCACCAGACTAAGCACCAGTACAGCGGGCAATCCGCGGCGCAGTGCCGCACCCCTGCCGTAAAACCAGCAGACCAGCAATCCGGAAACAAGATTCATTGCGAAGAGCAACGCAGCGGTCCACAAGGCGCTTTGCCAGTAAAGGGGCATGGCTTCGGTCAAGCCTGCCTGCGCCGCCAACGCGTCCCATGCGGCGCTGAGCGTGCCGAAGGTGTTGCCCCACGCCTCGCCCAAAGGGGCAATGGCAAGTGCCCAGAGCGGAGAAACACCTATTTCGATGAGAAGCGGTGCGCAGATCGCCACCGGTACGCCGAAGCCGGTGATCCCCTGCAAAAATGCCGCAAAAGCATAGCCGATGATGAGAATTTGCAGAAGCTTATTGGGGGTTGCCTGCTGAATCCCCGCACGAATGACACGAAACGCTCCAGCCTCCCGCACGATATTATACATAAGGATTGCCGGACAGATGATGAGAATAATGCTGAGCGAGCTCCATGCGCCCTTGGCAGCGCTGACCAGAATTTGCAGCGGGTGCGCCCCAAATGCAGACAGAGCAATTACAGCATCTACGGTGACCGAAACAACAGCCGCCCGCCCGACGCTCCACTTACAGCCTACCAGCAGGATAATAAGCAGCAGCACCGGCGCCGCCGCCAGCAAGCATAATAGAATGGGACTAAGTTCCATGGTATTCTCCGTTCCTTGTGCAAATAGTATGACACAGCAGGTACCGGCTCCGCTTGGGAAACCGATGCCTGCCGGTCGAATATTTTTTCTGAGAGGTGTTATTGCAGACCATGCGCCTCTGCAAAAGCGACCATCGCTTCCTCGAACATGGCAAGCGGCGCTTTGGAGATCCCTGCGCCAATCATACCGACGCCGGGGCGCTTGCAGGCAATGGCGGTATTGATGATGGGCGCAATGCCGGTCTCCACGACCTTGAGGATATCAATGCCGATAGGAGAGCCGCGGAAATCCAGATCCGGCATGGCATACTGATCCTGCTCCGAGAGGGTGATCTCGTACATGCTATTGGTATAATTTACTGCGTCCTGATACCTGCCCGCGCCGAGGAACCGAACAATGGCGGGGGCGGTAGCGATTGCCATACCGCCGATTCCGCCGGTTTCCATAATGGCGCTGTCGCCGATATCCTTATTGGCGTCCTCTGCAGTAAAGCCGGGGAAATAGGCGCCTGCCACATCGGCAGCCGGCGCTGTGAACCAACGGTCACCCAATCCGCTGACGCGAATACCGATATTGACGCCGTTGCGTGCCATTGCCGTAACCATTGTGGAGTGCTCGATGCCGTGGGCGGCATCGGCGCATGCTTTATTTGCCGCCATGGCAAAGTTGAGGAAAAACTGATCGTTGTTCCATGTCAGGAAGTGCATAATCTGGGTAAGCGCCGCGCGGCTTTCCACCACCTCGCACAGTGTCTCCGCCACGGTCTTGACAAACAGATTGGTGGCGGCATTATTGCGCATGTGCAGCTCATCGCCCATGGCAAGCGCCTGAGAAATGATCATCTTGAGGTTGACGCCGCCCATGGTGTGAACAACGCTCTTCAGGGCGGGCCCCAGCACCTTTTCCAACCATACAAGCTGATCGACGGTATCCTTTCCGCAGCTGCCAAAGCGGATTCCCTTGCCGGTGCCCTCGTTGATGGTGGAATAGGCATAGTTGCCGTTTTCCTTATTGAGGACGCAGATCATCGGCATGGAATAGGAGGTCAAGCCGGTCATTGGCCCTACGGCATTGTGGTGATGGCACGGTTCATATTTTATCTTACCGCTGCCTGCCAGTGCAAGGGCTTCTTTGTCATTTTCCGCCAGACCCTCGTATTTGAGAACAGCGACAATGGCGCCCCGCATGGGACCGCACATATCCTCCCATGCAATAGGGGGGCCGGCGTGCAGCAGCGTGTACTTATCGATACTGAGCACCTCATGGGCGGGCTTGATATCGACCCAGTAGGGTTGGGCATTCTTCATTTTATTGACAGCAGCTTCATTTGCCTGCCGGATCAGTTCCTTCAGATCGCTCATGATTAAGATCTCCTTATTGACTGTGATTGGTTATTCGGTCACGCCTTCATATTCCGCCAGAGCATACAGCGCCTGCTCGAAGCACTCCATAGGAGGCTTGACGACGCCTGCACCCACCTGCCCTACACCGGGCTTTTTGTGCGCCATGCCGGTATTGATGACCGGCAAAATACCGGTCTCGATCACCTTGCGGATATCAATGCCGGTGCCGGTGCCGGTAAAGTCCATAGTAGGCATTACATAGGCATCGTTTTCCCCTACGGTAATCTCCATCATATCGCGGGAATACTTCATGGCGCTATTGATATTGCCTGCGCCGACAAAGCGAACCACCGCAGGAGAGGACGCCATAGCGAACCCGCCAATGCCGAAGGTCTCGCAGATGGCGCTGTCGCCCATATCGGGGTTGGCATCTGCTTCCGTGTATCCGGGGAAGTAAAGACCGACCGGCATACAGGCAGGCGCCTGGAACCAGCGATCGCCCAGCGCGCTGACCTGAATTCCGAAGTTGGTTCCGTTGCGGCTCATAGCGGTAACAACGCTGCAATGCGGAATATCACGGACGGGATCCATGGTTGCCTTGCCCGCCGCCATGGCGAGGTTCAGGAAGAACTGGTCGTTGGTGGAAAGGAAGCTGAGGATTTTGAAGCGCTCGGCAGGATCTTCCACTACATTGGCAAGATAGGGAGCCAGTTCCCGCGTGAGCAGCGAGGACGCCGCCACATTGCGCTGATGCATCTCATCGCCCATAGCAAGGGCGCGGGAAATGATGAGCTTGAGGGAAACAGGCCCGGCCTGTGCCAGTGCCCTCTTCATGGCAGGGCCCAAATCATTCTGGATCCAACGCAGGCGGTCAATGACCTCCTGCGAATTGGCTCCGAAGCGCATGACCTTGCCGATGCCTTCATTAAAGGTGCTGTAAGCACAGTTACCGAAGGTCTTATTGCGAACGACCCACAGCGGCATGGAACGGGTAATCATGCCGGTCATAGGCCCGACACAGTGCATACTGTGATTGGAGATGAAACGAATTTTGCCGGAGGCTGCCATCTCTGCAGCTTCCTCCAATGTGGAAGCCATACCCTCGTACACAGCGGCGCCCATAACAGCGCCCTGCATGGGTCCGCACATATCCGCCCATGCAATAGGGGGACCGGCGTGACCAATGGAATGGTCGTCCAGCTCCGGAAGCAGCTCACCTGCCGGGCAGACGTCAACCAGCTCCGGTTCGCCGCTGAGGATCCGCCGCAGCGCTTCCCTGTTCGCCTGTTCTATCTTTTCCATATTATTTCACCATTCTCTTTCATTTTTTATAGCATTGCCGCGGCAGAGGGGCGCCGGGACGAGGGGGTGGCTCGTTTTGCTTTATAATGCTGCGAGCCGGTTCTGCTTCTTTATTCTGCCACAACCGCCGGCTGCTGTCATTGTTTCCCCTATCTGAAAAAGTCGGCGCGGAAATATGCAGTTTGCACAACACTTCAATTATTTATTTGGGGGCTAAGCCGTTCTCTATTTTGGCAGTGGAGTATTAAAGATGTAAATTGCACCATGTTTTTTCTTGTTTCTCACAGGATACTATGAAATATTGACAGATTCTTATAAGATGTTTTTGGCTTTATTTTCTGGGGCGACTGCCGGAATTGTGCAGTTTGCCTATCGAGAATGGGAATATTTCGTGCACCGAGACATTGTTACCAACTTATCGGGCTGTTATAATCGGCTTGTAAGTTGAGCCTCAACCAAAAGTCAACAAGTTCGATCCATTCCCCACCAACGGGTACGCATCGAAAAAGCTGTGCGTGAGGGGCGCCTGCTTTGAACCGACTGCGCACCCGGAACATCAAAATTCTTTCCGAACTCTATTCAGGAGGTAACAGAAATGGAAAAAAAGACTTTTATGCAAAAGCTGAAAAACATGGGACCTGCCGCTATTATTACCAGCGCATTCATCGGTCCCGGCACTATTACTACTGCTACACTGGTCGGTGTTAAGTTCCAGTATGCTCTGCTGTGGGCAGTTGTGTTCTCCGGCATCGCCCTCATTGTCATGATGGAAATGTCCTCCCGTATCGCCATCGTTTCCCAAAAGAACGTTATTGATGCGGCAATTGCCCTGAAGCCCGAAAGCCACGGCTGGCGCCTCTTTGTCCAGATTTTTGTCGGTCTTGCCGTCGGCATCTCCTGCTTTGCATTTCAGGCAGGAAATGAGATCGGTGCCTCTGCCGGTCTGCAGGATATCACCGGCATGCCCCAGTGGGTCTCCGCTCTCATCATCGGCGTTATTGCTCTGATTGCCGCCCTTGCTTCCAATAAGGTGCTGGAAACCATCATGCAGGTTTTTGTCAGCGTAATGGGCGTTCTGTTCCTTGTTACCGCCATTGCCGTTGCCCCCAATCTGGGCAAGGTTGTAACCGGTCTGGTTCCCGTTATTCCCGAAGGTGGCTTGATGAACACCATGGCGCTGATCGGTACCACCCTCATCGGTATGAACCTCATTCTGCACTCCATTACCTCGCAGGGCAAGTACACCTCTCTTGATCAGTTGCCCGATGCCCGTTTTGACATTCGCTTTAATATCATCATCGGTATCATCATTACCGCTTCTATCCTGATTACCAGTGGTACTGTACTGTACGGCACCGGCACCTCCGTTAACGGCGCTTTGACCTTCACCAAGTCTTTGGAGCCTGTTCTGGGTTCCTGGGCGCGTGTGGTAGGTGATATCGGTCTGCTGGCAGCCGGTCTGTCCTCCGCCATTGCGGTAGGCTTTACCTTCAAAACCATCTTCAGCGCACTGTTCCATTGGGAGGGCGGCTCCTCCTGCACCAAGGCAAAGCTGCTGGCGATTGTTGTTATCGTATTCGGCACCGTGCTTGCCATGGTAAACACCACTCCCGCTGCCATCATTGTTGCAGCACAGGCGATCAGCGGCTTCATTCTTCCCTTTATCGCAATCCTGCTGCTGGTCATTGCCAACAGCAAGAAGCTGCTGGGCAGCAATACCAACTCCGTCATTCGCAATGTACTGGGCGGCATCGCAGCGGCTGCTACGCTGGCGCTGGCAGTCAGAGCCCTGTATAACCTCATTACCACCCTCGCTAAATAATTCTTTGCCTCCTCAATGTTTTTCCCTAAATATAATTATCTTGCAAAAAGAGAGTGCTGCTTGGCACTCTCTTTTTGCAAAGGAAGTATGCGGCGGAGCCTACCTACTTGCGGTGACAGGAAAGGGAAGTCACAAAATATTCCACCCACCAAACAGAAAAAGACGTAAAAGCATATCTGAATCCGCACCCTCGGAGGGAGGGAATGTGTGAAAGGGAACCGTCAGGGTTCCCTTTCGCGTTTAATCAGGGCAAGGACTGTTCTCTTGTATAGGCGGAGCGTTCCACCCACCAAATAGAAAAGGGGCAAAAGCATATCTGAACCCGCACCCTCGGAGGGAGGGAATGTGTGAAAGGGAACCGTCAGGGTTCCCTTTCACGTTTAATCAGGGCAAAGACCGTCCTCTTGTATTGGCGGAGCGTTCCCCACCCACCAAACAGAAAAAGACGCCCGACGGCGTCTTTTTCTGTTTGGTGGGTCTTCAGGGACTCGAACCCTGGACCAACCGGTTATGAGCCGGGGGCTCTGACCAACTGAGCTAAAGACCCTTAGTAGAAAACGCCGCCGACAAAATGCACGGCGGCGTTTTTTGGCTCCCCCTGTCCGGCTTGAACGGACGACCCTGCGGTTAACAGCCGCATGCTCTACCGACTGAGCTAAGGAGGAATATGGGTTTGCGGTCCCCTAACGGGAACCGCAAAGTGTGCCGGCATCAACCTATTTTCCCGGGCCGCTTCCAGCCAAGTATCTTCGGCGCTAATGAGCTTAACTTCTGTGTTCGGGATGGGAACAGGTGGAACCTCATCGCAATCAACACCGACTATGGTGACTCGTGCGGGAATCGAACCCGCGTTACCGGCGTGAGAGGCCGGTGTCTTAGCCGCTTGACCAACGAGCCATGGCACTGAAATAATCAGCTTTTATATTATAACCAGCCAAGGGTAAAATGTCAATACGGTTTGTGGGGATTTTTCGGTTTTCAGCGTTTTTTCTTCCCACTTGTCACGATCCAGAGGCAAGAGCTATTCAGGGAAAAAACCAATATTCCTATCACAAAAACGGTCTTTGAAAACTCTTGATAATATATCCAAGCAAATAGATCGCCAATCAGTTTGGTACTGCATAGGGCAATAAGAAGTAGCGGTGCCTGTGTTGGTTGCCTTTCGTCTGCCGTATTATATATATAATATCAAATACTCTATTGCCATTGTGCAGTCAATAACAAAGGACGATAGCAGCATGCCTCCAGCTTCAAAAATCGCATAGAAAGCCGCCATCTCAACCACATACAGTATCGGCAGATAAAGCTTATGTCTAAGGTACACCGGCTTGCAAAGCGTGAAATACGTGATAATAATGATCAGATCCAATGAAAACCAAGCAATATGTATCACGCTACCATAGCGGATAAGGGCAAGTCATCTCCCATGCGAAATTCGTTGCCATTGCAATCGGAGGAATACCCAATGAGCGGTACTTTATGTTGAAGATAATGATGAGCACATAGATAGCGCTCCAGAATAAAGCCTGCAACAAATCAAAGTCAACCGTCATTTGTTTTCTCCGTTGATAATAAATAGTACAAACCCCAGCATTGGTAGAACACTATCAATACTGGGGTCTAAGATGGTGGACCCGAAGGGATTCGAACCTCATTAAAACACGCTAATTCAAAAGACTTATGGCGGTACTACGAAAAAATTACGAATTCAGCTTATCTGCGGCAGCATTCAGTGCAGCCTCTCTAATATGTGTATATCCCTCTGTAACGATGTATGAAGAATGCCCCATCATTTCAACCATGACCTCGCGCGGGATCCCTAATTCAGATCCTCTTGTGGCATAGTAATGTCGGAGCTGGTGGAAGGTGACCCCGACCTTAAATCTGTTTTTTCCGTTTCTATCCTTGTTCCATTCACCAATATTGTGTGCTTTGCAAAATTTGTCCCACCCTGCATCAATGCAATGGCTCGGGATTGGATTCTCTCCATCCAGCGAGAAAACAAATCCGTTCGGTTTGCCCAACTTCATCTTCTCAAAAACACAATCAGGTAAAACTACTTCACGAATACCAGCTTTTGTTTTTGGCTCCTTGATGTGTGGTGTATCTCCAATATAATACACGCTTTTGCTGACAGAGATGCGTTTTTTCTCTACATCAATGTCACTGAACTGCAGGGCAAGCGCTTCACCTTTTCGAAGACCGGTGTTTAACAAAAAATATGCAAGGAATGAATACAGACTTTCATTCCAATGTTGGCGGATTAACTCGGCAGCTTCTTCTGTTGCTGCGTCCCGCTTTTGAGATTTCAAGCCGGGTGTTTTATATTTCACCGTGGCGGGGTTCGTTTGGATCGCGTTATCGAGCACAGCTAGATCGAGGGTTTGAGAGATGAGGGACAGGTGTGTTTTTACGGTTTTTTGCGATAGTGTTTTCCCCAGCTCGTCAAGAAACTTCTTGATAGCATAAGGAGATATTTCAGAGACGGGTATGCTGCCGAACTGTTCTATGCAGCGCCGGAACGGTGCCTTGTATCCTCGTGCTGTGTAATAGGAGAGGTTATCCCACGATTTTTCTAATTCGTCGGCATAGAAAGAGAATGGCTTTGTCTTTTGGGCGTTGGGATCATTAGAATATGCAAGAATCTTTTTATTCAGCTCACGCTCTGTTTTGGCGTAAAAGGTTTTGCGCTTTCCGTTTATAACAAGACTTTTTTCCAGCAAGCCATCTTGACGGCGACCAGCCTTTTTCTTTATTGAGGTGCCGCACCACGGGCAACTGATCCAGTCATCCTGAAGATCTCTTTTGCATTTTTTACAGAGCATATTGCGGATCCCCCTTACTCCACCCCGCTGAGGAATGCGACTGCCTTGCCGATGATGCGGATCTGTGAAAGCTCTTCACCGAAGAATACAATCGGCTCTTAGCGCGGATTTTCCGGCTGTAGGATGATTTTGCCTGTGGATTTGTAGATGCGCTTCAGGGTGGCTTCGTCCTCTACTATTACGGCGGCAATGGCTCCGTTATCCACATCCGGCTGCTGGTGTATGAATACCAGGTCGCCATCCATAATGCGGGCACCGATCATGCTGTCGCCCTTACATCTCAGGCAAAAATCAGCGTGCACATTCTCCGGCATTTTCACATAGCCGTCCAGGTTTTCCGCCGCCAGTATGGGGGTGCCGCAGGCTATGGTGCCCAGCAGCGGCACCTTGCGCATATTGGGGAGGGGTAGGATATTGTCTGCGAGGCTTGTTGATGGTCGTTCCTTCTCGGCATTTGGAATGCCAAGGAGCCAATCTGTGCTTACATTGAGTGCGGCAGCGATTGCTTCCATGACTGGCAATTTTACTTTTCCGATTTTACCCTGCTCATATCTTTGTATTGTGGAGATTGCAACGCCAACTTCGGTTGCTATATCCTGCAGCGTCAACCCAAGTTCTGTGCGTCGATCCTCTATTCTTTTACCGACTTCCGCATTGTTTATCACAAAATCACCTCTTAACTGTATAATACAGTATAAAATAGCACAGCGCAACTGTGCAAGTTCACAAAATTTGCACAGCGCTATTGACTTGAAATTTGCGCAGTGCTAAAATTGGGAGCGTAGAAAGGAGGTAATACAGATGCCTAACTCGAAGTTAATTAAAGCAAGATTAAAGGAATTAGGAAAGTCGCAAGATGACTTGGCAAGGCAGTTAAATCTTGCCACACCCTCTATGTGCCTAAAAATCAACGGAAAGCGCCCTTTCACGCTTGATGAAGCACGACAGGTGGCAGATTTTTTGCAGATTAGCGAATGCGATTTTAGTTCTTATTTTTTTACCCAGTAATTTGCATAGCGCAAAAACAGAAGAAGGTAAATTTGACGAAATTCAAATCGTGCAACGTTGCACGATTTGGGGAAAGGCAAATGTGACACCGGTGTCACATTTGGAGAAAACAATTCAAATCGTGCAGCGCTGCACGATTTGGGGAAAACAATTCAAATTGTTCACCGGTGAACAATTTGGGGAAAGGCAAATGGTGCAACGTTGCACCATTTGAGAAAGGGGAAGTTATGGGAAATGAACGGGAGCAAACAACAATCCGCCTGCCGGCAGAGCTGAAGGAGCAGCTGCAGCGGGAGGCGGATATGAGAGGGATCAGCTTTAATGCCTATTTGCTTTTACTTATTGATAAAGCTCGTCGGTGTTGACCGAAATAGTGCCGTTAGCCTTTTCGTATTGCTCAACAAACTGCCCAAGGATATACACGGCTTGCTGGTTATAGGATCGGCTTTCCTTCTTGGCAATGTATTTGAGCTTGAGGTACAGCTCGTCCTCAATCCGTAAGCCGCGCATTGGAATGTTCGATGCCATCATATCACCTCCAAAGTATTATCAATATGTTATCACAAAGAATACGCGAAAAATACTTTCAAAGTATTGACAAAGTGAATACACTTTGATATATTGCAAGTGAAAACAAAGTGAATACACCTTGAAAAAAGGAGGGGGATAGTATGGCACAAATGTTGATCCGACCGCCGGACGACCTAAAGGATCGGCTGCAAGCTGAAGCGCGACAGAAAGGCTTAACACTAAATGCCTTGGTCCTAAATATCCTGTGGGATTGGGCGCAGCGAGACGAACAAGGTAAGTAATTCAAAAGTGGCAACGTTGCAACATTTGGAGAAAACAATTCAAAACGGACACCGGTGTCCGATTTGGGGAAATTCAAATTGTTCAGCGCTGAACAATTTGGGGAAAGGCAAATGGGGCAACGTTGCCACATTTGGAGAAAACAATTCAAATCGTGCACCGGTGCACGATTTTGGGAAAGGCAAACTTTGCAACGTTGCAAAGTTTGAGAAAGGGGAAGCTATGGGAAATGAAAATGAACAGGCAGTGGTTCACCTGTCGAAGGAGCTGCAGGAATGGCTGAGGGAGCAGCTGATTGCCCGCGGGATTTCCGTGGGGTCGATGATCGTGCTGGATCCGCTGAAAGGATTGCTGTATATCTGTCAGTTCTGCCCGGGCTGGGATATGGACTATGGGCAAAAGGAACGCCGCCCACGAAGGCGGCGGAAGGAGGTTGTTACAGTCATGAAAAACCTGAACATGGCGATCATTGGGCTGGTGGCTTCTATCATCGCCCTGCTGTTCTCTATTTTCTGCAATGTCATTAAATTGATCTGAAATGGTGCACCGGTGCACCATTTGAGGGGGGGAGTAACTATGGAAAACGGATACAGAAAAAACGCCCGTCCCAGGGGGACGGACGAAGCAGAGGTAATTCAGGTGATCCATACCAGAGCGCTGGTAGGGAGAGGGACGCCGGAAGATCTTGTGCGGCATCTCGATCAGTATTGGTCATTCGATGGCAAGCTGCTGGCTGTTTATGACCCAGCAGTGGAGTATGACCCGATGAAGGTTTACGACACAAGCGGTTTATGAGCCGGTCAGCCCGGTCGGCGAAGAGCTTGTTTCTTTTCGGAAAGCTGCTTGATTTTATCCATCATAAGCGAAGATTCGTGTTTGGATATGTACCACTCATAAATGAGGTACTCGACCAAATCAAGAAGGAGCTTAGCTTCCTCGGGGTCGATATCAACGATGATCGATGTGTCTTTTTCCATGTGGGCGCCAATATTACCGAGTTTTCGTGCGGCGTCAATGGCAGCCCATTGATCTGGCTGTATCTTGCCCTCCAGCTGGTTAATTTCGCTGGCGAGATTTCCGGCATGAATGCCCTGCGTATCACGGATCATCCCTTGAATACACCGCCGAGAAAGGGTGGCGGAAGCCTTAGGGCTGATATTGAGGATCTCAAAAGCTTCCTGGTAGTCCTTACGAATTGACTGGGGGACATATTCGGGGTATTGCTTGGCATTGCTCTTTGGATAGATCAGGTACTTTTCATCGACGATGTCACCGGATATCCCAATGCCATAGATAGAAGTCTTTTCGCAGCTGGGGCATTTTACAACATGTGCCATTATCCCATTTTCGGATCTTTGTTTATTTTCTTGTTCGATCTGCGCGCGGCTGGGACCTTGTAGGCTGATACTTCCTTGGACAATTGGGGTAAAACCGACATGCGTTGCTTTATGTGTGTCCTTCGTCAGGGGGATAGCTACGCCGCAAAATGGGCAGATGTAATTGTCAACCAAATAAATCAACTCCCTTCCGTTGACATTATAGCATGTGCGGAAAGAAAAGGAAAGCATTTCAAATTTAACGGTTTTGCTCAATTGGGGGAAGGAGGTGCAGATATGACAAAGGAACAGAGAAAAGAACTGCTTGAAAAGCAGCTGGCACTGCTTTCCGAGCTTTCCCAAAAGGCGGATCCTTCTATGGTATGCGATATGACAGGAGCAATGATAGCTCTTGTTGAGGTAATGAACGATTTGGACGACCGGACGGATAAAAAGAAAGCGGGGAGGTGACGATATGCCGGACGGGATAACCTTGTTCCTCATCGGAGTTGCGCTGGGGGTATATATGGGGCGCAAGCTGCGGGAGATAGGCGAACAACTGTGGAAATAAAAGAACCACGGGCAAATACATTGCCCGTGGTGTATAGAGTTAGTAGCCTGGCTTAAGTTTTGGATTTGTTTTCGTTATCATCCCCTTTGTCATCAGACTTTTCTGGTTTTATGCCGAAGGTGATATAGAAAAAGTTTTCTTGTTCGGCTTGAGCAGATTTTTTGACTTTGCTGAAAAGAGCAGAAAGCGATTCAAAATTGCAATCTGACAGGTACTTTAGTTCCAACTCATTGTATTCTTTTTCGTATTCTACGCACTTTCTTGTGACATCTTCTATGGGAATTTCCCCCGTCATTGATATGCGATACCATGTGTCCTCTATATTGAGGAGCAATCTCTTCAGATCAGGTAACATAAAATTGATGGAAACTAATTTTTTATGTAAAGCGGAGTAAGGCAAAAGTGCTTGAACAATTTGCGCAGCTGTTACGACAATGGCTACCCACCATAGAATGGCTTTGACGATTATCGATGCGGAAATGGACAGGAAAGTGCCGATAACGCATAGCCCAGAGACTACGGCAAGAATTGTTTCAAACTTCGTCTTGTATTGGGATAGATAACACTCTTGGAACTTGATTCGAGTAAACATATTCCAGAATGCGTCTAAAGCGTATTTTTCGTAAAGGATCTCGTGATCAAGTGGAGTTTCTTCATTGGAGTAGTCATCAATCTTATGAGAATTGCGCTGTTTGCGCCGTACGGATTTTCGATGGACTTTTCGCCAGGTTGTTTTGCGTGGTGTTTTAGGTGTTTTAGGAGGATTTGGTGTTGGAGAATTTTGCGGGCGTCGGATGGGTTTAGATGGAAGTGGCACGAAAGAAAAATAAACTCCATCTGCATCGCCGCTAGAGCGGATTATTACATGTTTTTTTGCGGATTTGGAACGGGTAGATGAAGGCATGCGGGTGTGCCGCAGGCTTTTAGAAGAGGGGACGCGAGACTGTCGGCTATTGCGCTTCTTTTCCATTGTGTGTTCCTCCTTCGGGTGTTTCCAGTCTTCACACCTATTATAGTGCGTAAAATGTCGGCTATGGGGAAAAAAGTGAAAGGAAAAGGGAAAATCTGCGAAAATTACAAAATTTTGGTGGGATTTTTATGGAAAATCACCTTGACAACGCTGGAGGAACAACAGAAAAAACAGGGTTTTATATATTTTGAGGGAGGAGGAGAAAACAAACATGCCGAGAGAAAAAGAAGCATATAGAGACAATTTGGAGCGTTTAATGGAGCGTTTCCCAGGGAAAGAGGTTCTTTCTTTCAAGGAGGTTTCTCAATTCACCGGAATGGGGTACTACGCGCTGAAGGACAGCGGAATTCCCTTTAACCGCACAAAAGGAAGGCACGGTTTCTATTGGATAACAATAGCAAGTCTTGCGCGCTGGCTTTGCTGAAGGAGACGGGACAAGAAGTGGTGAAAATAGCAGGAAAGGTAATGCAATATGGCGAAGAAGCAGCAGATGTCCTACAAGGAGATGGCGGACTATGTAAAAAACTGCGGCTACCATATGACCCGCTGGGATGTGGTGTCTTGGCTGATTGGGCGGCAGGGTGTCGTCACCGCAAAGGACTGGGAGATCATTCTGCGTATGTACACTAAGGATCTGGTGAGTTGAGAGTGGCTCTGTAAGAAAGGAAGATAAAAATGCGGAAAGTGAAAAGAACCCGGCTGCGCAGCGAGATCTGGTGGTGGGTCAAGGAAGGCTTGACCTGTCTGATGGCGTTTGGCGTAATGGGCGCCATGACGGTTCTGATGCTGATGATGGGAGGGAGATAATGATGTGTAGGATCTACCGCACCGATTATTGGACCTGCCCCTACTGTGGATCAAATCTTGACCCAGGCGAGCGCTGTGACTGCGGAATGCAGCCGTTCACCACACCGGAGCTGGATCCGGACGGGGAGGAATAGGAATGGCTAAAAATACATACTTCTGCCCCTGCGGGCGCAGCTTCCCGCGCAGTACCGATGCAGTGTGTACGGGAATACGGCTGGAAAACTACGGCGAGGGGCATGAGTGCTGGGGCTGCTGTTTCCCGCTGGAGATCAGATCGTGGGACTCCTCGGTAAAAGGCTTGGTGCTCGACCATTATGCTTGCCGCGCGTCCAAGGGTGGGATTATCTATAAGACTACAGCGGAATTCAACCCGGAGAATACCCATTCCGGCTATATCTACACGCTGGATCGCCCCATGATCCTGAAGCTGATCCGGTTTTACCTTACCTTGGAAGGACGGGGATCAGACCTTGCAGACGCTGCCAATACCGATGACGATGTGTTGGAGCGTTACTTTTTGGGAAGCTCGCTGCATAAGGGCAAGCGCACCTATGCGTTTAGCTGGAAAAGCAATAAAACCGGCTTGCGGGATAAAAGGATCTTCTTCGAGCGGTACCTGACGCTCGATCCGGAGCAGCCCGAAGACTGGTGGCGGGAGAAAATACAGGCACTTACTCCGCTGCCGACTGCTCAGCCGAAGCAGTGCCCTCATTACCGCGGGGTCATTAAAAGGGGCAGGGAATACCTGATCTCCTGCGAGAAATGGCGAGGGCCAAAGACAACCTACGAGCTCAAGAAAGACGCACAGCATTGCGCTGACCGGAGCTGCTTGTGCGATGGACAATATCAAAGCTGTCTGTTCTATAAACAGGCAGAAAGGGACGGTGAAAAAATGAGTATGGAATACCCGCAGCCGGGTGAGGGAATGTGTCCCTGCTACGGCGGCGCAAGTGCGAAAAAGGGCGGCGGACATCTGATTCGCTGCGGCAAGTGGGAAAGCCCGATGCCCGATGATGGTACATACCTGCAGCAGATCAAGATGTGCAGCGGCGAGGATTTGGATAAATGCCGCTTCTACCTGCTGTGGTGGCTGCGGGAAAACGGTCACGGTGAGGAAGCCAGCGGAAAATCCGATGGCGAGCTGCGGAATATCTACCGGGGATATCAGCTGAAGAAGGAGCTGGCGGAGGAAAAGGAGACCGGTATTCAGCCGGCACCCGCGGCTCCTGCTCCGGATAAGCCGGAGCACCCCCGCTCCCCCGAGGAGCTGGCGGTCGCCATTGGCTTCTATAAGGCACAGACGGTGCAGAACATTATTGAGATCGGGCGGTGCCTCATTGAAGCGAAAGCCCAGCTGGACCATGGGCAGTGGATGGACTGGCTTGAGAAAAAAGCGGAAATTAGCTATAGGCAAGCAAACCGGTTCATGAAGCTAGCTAATGAGTTTGGTTCAAATTTTGCACCGGTGCAAAATTTGACTTACCGCAAGGCGCTGGCGCTGCTGGCGGTACCGGCGGAGGAACGGGACGAGTTTATTGAGGCACCCCATGTAGTAAATGGGCAGGAAAAGACCGTGGAGCAGATGACCAGCCGAGAGCTGGAAAAAGCCATAAAAGAGCGCGACGAAGCCCGGCAAACCGCTGCTGTCCGGGATGAAGCCAATGGGTTATTGCGTGCAGATCTGGATGCAGCCCGGCAAAAAATAGCCGACCGCGCCAAGGAAAACAGCCGATTGCAGGTTGAACTGGATAAAGCTAACCGTACCATAGCCGATAAGGAGAAAGCCCTGCGGGAGCTGGAGAGCCGACCGGTAGATGTAGCTGTGACCGAACCCACCGAGGAGCAGCTGGACGAAATGCGTGCGGAGATCCGCCGCGAGCTGGAGCGGGAGATCCCTCAGAACATGTATTTATCCGCCAAGGCGGCGGAGCGTGCGGTAGGTGTGTTTAACTCCGCCGTTGATGCGGCACTGGGGCATTTCATTGAGGTGGAACAGACCCGTCCCTATCTCCAGGCGAGCAAGGATATAGAGGAGGCCATCAGCTGGCTGGAGGTCAAGGTAGAGCGCTTGACGGAGCTGAGAGATGCCATGCTAATGGCGGAGCGCCGGCGGGACGAACACGCCAATGATATCGACTTTTAAGGAGGTACCGAAAATGAAACTGTGGGACAAGCTCCTGGTGGTGATTATCGTAATCGGATCGGTGTTCGTCTTTGCTTGTGTAGCAAATGAAGATATTGAGGCACACCGCAGTGCCGCTGAGGCAGTAGAGGCCGTGATCCTCTCCGAGGGAGAGGTTGCCCGTCGGGAACAGCAGGCATATTACCGCGGTTGGCGGGATTGCAAGCAATATTATCTAGACAGGCTTGGGGGAACATCGTGATGGACAAGTCTCCTTGCTATTGTTGTGAAGACCGTAGTATGCGTTGCCACATCCATTGCGCTGACTATCAGAGCTGGAAGGCATCAAATACCGCTTTAAAGCTCACAAACCAGCGTGATGAGATGAAAGAATATGCTTATGCAAGGGGGACAAGGCTGAACCGTCTTCAGCGCAGTGGCACCGCCCGCGGGAAAAGCTCTTTATTTAGAAATTACAGAAGGAGGTTTATATGACCGGAAGGGATATTGTGAGATACCTTCGCTGGATTGCAGTGAATGACCAGGCGGTGATGTGCCCGCAGCTAGCCAAGGAGGCAGCAGACTATATCGAGGCGGCGATAGGACTAATCTCCACATATGATGACCTGCGAAACCAGATAGAGAGGAAAGGGGGAATACTGCTTGGCAGGGAAAGCACCGGCGAAAAAGAAGCCGGCGAGAAAGTCACCGAAGTTTAAGGGGAAACCGACCCTCCGCCAGATTGCAAACGCGGCGGCGAAAGAGGGTATGACTTACGGGAAGTTCGTGGAAAAATATAAGTTGTGAGGTAGTATTTGATGACGCATTATATCAAGATCCTGTCAGAGTACTTTAATGCAGTAGCGACCGGCAGAAAGAGCTTTGAGGTGCGGTGTAATGACCGCAAGTATGCGGTAGGAGACCGGTTGATTATGCAGGAGGTCGATGAGCATGGCAGGCTGAGTGGGCAGAGTATTGTCTGTAAGATCACCTACATATTTTCTGATACGGAATATATGAAAGAGGGGTATGTGGTCCTCTCTGTAGTGTTTATCCGTAAAAATCCGCTTACTACGCTGGAGGTTTGGGCAGAGACCGGCGAAGAATACTACGCCGTTTACGGCGCTGATGGTACAGATATCTGTGAGAGCTTGTGCCGGAATCCGCAGGATAAGACGGCGGAGCACTGTGAAGGCTGCCTGATGCGGCAGCTGATCAACCGCCTGGGTGACATCGAATATTGGGGGAATCTTTCCCGGGGTGAGGATGATGAGTAAGAGCTGTGTCACCTGCGCCTTCTATAAGCCGTTTGATGTGCCGGCGGTCAATGAATCATATGGCATATGGGGCAAGTGCCTGTACGGTGTGCCGGAGGGAGGCACAGGTTACAATGTGTATATCCCGCATGGCTGCTGCAAGCGCTACTCCGAAAAGGAGGGGACGAAAGATGGAAAAACAGAACCTTCCGGCGGGTAATTACACCGCCATTGTCGTAGGAGCCAGAGTGGAGCATTATCCTTCTGGCTCCTATATTGTCCAGCTGCTTCTGTCGGTCACGCAGGGCGAGCTGAAGTACTCCAAGTGCTGTAAGAACATGTTCTATCAAGATACGCCGGAGCAGATGGCGTTGGCTCGATCGCACTTCGCCCGTATCGGCGGTAAGCTAGGCGACCGCTCCACCGTGGATAAGGATGTTCAGACTTTGATCGGAAATGTGTTGCCGGTCACGGTGTACTACACCGATCATGGGAAGCAGCGGGTAGCCGTAAAGGGGCGCATTGGAATGGATGACCCGCAGGAATATCGCAAGGAAGGTAAATACAATGTATGAAAAAATACCTCTTGAATTAAAGCGGCTGTCCCATTGGGTAGGGTGGAAATATATGCAGCGCCCCGGCGAAAATCATAAGCGTAAAGTGCCGATCAACGCAATGGACGGTCAGCCGGCAAAGAGTAATGACCCAGTGACCTGGTGCGACTTTGATACGGCTTGCCTCGGAAAAGAACGCTTTGGCTTGGATGGCATTGGATTTATGTTCTCCGGCGATGGGATTTTTGGTATAGATATTGACCATTGCTATGACCCGGAAACGCGGGAGTTGGATCCCGCTGCAGCAGAGATCATCGAGACGGTACAGA
>USBC01000009.1 GCA_900552845.1 uncultured Oscillospiraceae bacterium
GGTGAAGGAAACGGTAGCGCAGCGGGGAATAGCAAAGAATGGACCAATGGTGAGGTACAGCGCACAGGTAAAGAAATAGGCATAGGGACGGTTTACCTTGCTGCTGAGGGAAAACAGACCATCACTGCGGGAAAGACCCAGAGCTGCAACACCCAACAGCGGCAGTCCAACACCGGTAATCAGCAGTCCCAGAATGGCGCTCCACATATTGCGGCCGGCAAGCTGACCCACTGCAGTGGGGAAGATGAGGTTACCTGCGCCGAAGAACAAGCCAAACAGCATGCTGGCAACATAGACGTACTCTTTTACGGTTAGTTTCTTTTTCATGGTGTCTCCTTTGTCGATGAGGAACGGGAACAAAAACAGTCGGTCGATTATACAAAAAGACCGCAGAAACTGTGTTCCTGCGGATCTCTTTTGGTGGAGACGAAGAGGATCGAACTCTCTACCTCTTGACTGCCAGTCAAGCGCTCTCCCAAGTGAGCTACGCCCCCATGTGTTTTCGGACTGCTTGACTATAATAGCATACCGCAAAGTTTTTGTAAAGCCTTTTTTTCAAAAATCACGAAAAAATTCGGGCATAGCAGAATACTTTGCCCGAATGATTCGTTGCACTTTATTCCAGTTCAAAGGCGCCGGTATACAGCTGATAGTATTTCCCTTTTTGAGCGATCAACGTTTCGTGAGTTCCTCGTTCAATGATTCGCCCATGCTCCAGAACCATAATGACATCGGCATTCTGTACGGTGGAGAGCCGGTGCGCAATGACAAATACCGTCCGTCCGTGCATCAGCCGGTCCATACCCCGCTGCACGATCGTCTCGGTTCGGGTATCAATGCTGGAGGTCGCCTCATCTAAGATCATAACGGGGGGATCGGCTACCGCTGCCCGCGCAATGGAGATCAACTGCCGCTGCCCCTGAGAAAGGCTGCCGCCATCGCCGGAAAGAACCGTTTGGTAGCCTTCCGGCAGACGCGAAATAAATTCATGCGCATTGGCAAGCTTTGCCGCAGCTATACATTCCTCGTCGGAGGCGTCCAGCCGACCATAGCGGATATTATCCATCACAGTGCCGGTAAAGAGATTAACGTCCTGCAATACCACACCAAGGCTTCGGCGCAGATCACTCTTTTTAATCTTGTTGATATTGATTCCGTCATAGCGGATCTTGCCGTCTGCAATATCGTAAAAGCGGTTGATCAGGTTGGTGATGGTAGTCTTACCCGCGCCTGTTGCTCCCACGAAAGCTACCTTCTGTCCCGGCTCGGCATACAGGGTAATATCATGCAGAACGGGCTTTCCATCAACATAGGAAAAATCCACATCTTTCATGCGCACATCGCCGTGCTGCCTTATCAGCTCATAGCCGCCTTCCGGCAGAGGCTTTTTCCATGCCCAGATACCGGTGCGGCAGTTGGATTCAACCAATGCTCCGTCCTTCTCCTCGGCATTCACCAGCGTTACTACGCCGTGATCCTCCTCACTGGGTTCGTCCATCAGTTCAAAGATGCGCTCCGCACCAGCCAGTGCCATCACCACTGAGTTGATCTGCTGTGAGACTTGACTGATGGGCATGGTAAAGCTGCGGCTGAGCTGCAGGAAAGAAGCAATGCTGCCCAGTGTCATTATCCCCATGCCGGTCAGGGTCAGGTTGGGCACGGCGGCAATGGCAAGCAGCCCGCCCACAATGGCGACCAGAACATACTGCAAATGCCCCAAATTGCCCATAATGGGCATCATGATATTGGCATAGGTGTTGGCTTTGGTAGCATTTTCACGGAATTCATCATTGAGCACATCGAAATCCTTCTGGTTCTGCTGCTCGTGGCAGAATACCTTGACGACCTTCTGACCGCCGATCATTTCCTCAATAAAGCCGTTTACTTTACCAAGCGACTGCTGCTGCTTTACAAAATACTTGGCACTGCCGCCGCCGATGTTTTTTACCACCCACAGCATCAGACCCAAAAAGACAAACATCAGGAGCGTCAGCCATACGCTGGTGCTCAGCATGGCGATGAATACTGCCGTGATGCTGATAATGGAGCTGACAGCATTGGGCAGGCTCTGACTGATCATCTGCCGCAGGGTATCGGTATCATTGGTGTAGTAGCTCATCACATTGCCATGGGTGTGGGTATCAAAGTATTTAATGGGCAGCGTCTGCATATGGGAAAACATATCGTCCCTTATAGTTTTCAGGGTACCCTGTGCCACGGGGATCATCAGCCTCGTCTGTAAATAGGAGGCAAGCATGCCTGCCAGATAAATGCACGCCATCATGGTCAATGCGCCGAAAAGCGGCGAAAAATCCGGCGAGGATTGCCCGATCAGCGGGGCAATGTAGTCGTCGATCAGCGATTTGAGAAACAGGGAGGAGGCGACGCTGGCAATTGTACTGATAAGCAGCAGAACAAATACGATCGCCAGCCGTGCTTTGTTTCCCTTGGCGATGTAACCGATCAGGCGCTTCAGTGTTCCCTTCGCGTCCTTTGCCCGCTTGCCGCCGGTAAAACCTCTTCTGGGTCCGCTCATTCCTCCAAACCTCCTTTCTGCTGCGATTCGTAAACCTCACGGTAGATTTCATTGGTTGCCATCAATTCCTCATGGGTGCCGCAGGCGTTTATTCTGCCATTATCCATTACAATGATCTGATCGGCGTCCATGACGGAGCTGATTCGCTGGGCAATAATAATCTTGGTGGTATCCGGTATTTCTTCACGGAATGCTTTGCGGATCAGCGCATCTGTTTTGGTATCAACGGCACTGGTGCTGTCGTCCAGAATTAAGATCTTTGGTTTGCGCAGAATGGCGCGCGCAATGCACAGGCGCTGCTTCTGCCCGCCCGAAACATTGGTGCCCCCCTGCTCAATATGAGTCTCATATCCGTCGGGGAACGCTCGGATAAAATCATCAGCCTGCGCCAGCTTGCAGGCATGCACCAGCTCCTCATCGGTTGCGTCCGGGTTGCCCCAGCGCAGGTTATCCTTTATCGTTCCGCTGAAAAGCGTGTTCTTTTGCAGCACCATAGCGACATTGTGCCGCAGCGTCTGCAGGTCATAATGTCGCACATCGATACCGCCCACCTTTACGCTGCCGCCGGTCACATCGTACAGGCGGGGGATCAGCTGCACCAGACTGCTCTTGGAGGAGCCGGTACCGCCGATGATGCCCACCGTCTGACCGGATGGGATCACAAGGTCAATATCGTCCAGTACCGTTTTATCAGGGCGCTTGGCATAGCTGAAGCAGACATCGGTAAACTGTATGCTGCCGTCTTTTACTTCGTATACGGGGTCATCACAGTTGGTAATGTCACTCTGCTCGTCCAGCACCTCCACAATACGTTCGGCAGAGGCACGGGACATGGTGATCATCACGAATACCATTGAAAGCATCATCAAGCTGGAAAGGATCTGCATGATGTAGGTAAAGAAGCTCATCAGGTTGCCGGTGCTCATGGTGCCGATGACGATCTGCTTGGCGCCCAGCCAGGAGACCAGTATCATGCAGGTATATACGCAGCCCTGCATCAGCGGACTGTTCAGCGCCAGAATACGCTCTGCCAGCGAAAAATCCTTGTAAATGGTGCCGGAGATGGCATCAAATTTTTGAATCTCGTGATCCTCTCGAACAAAGTTCTTTACTACTCGAATACCGGAAAGGTTCTCCTGCACCACGCCATTCAGCCGGTCATAGGTTTTGAACACCCTCTCAAAGACCGGGTGTACACGGCTGATGATCAGGTATAATCCTATTCCCAAAATAGGGATAACAGCAAGGAAGATCAGCGAAATATCGTGGTTGATGCGGAAGGACATCACCATGGCGAAGATCAGCATGGCAGGGCAGCGGATCAGGGTGCGAATGATCATCATAAAGGCGTTTTGCACATTGCTTACATCGGTGGTCAAGCGCGTCACCAGTCCGGCACTGCTGAATTTATCAATATTGGAAAATGAATACACCTGCAGATGATGGAACATATCATGCCGCAGATTGCGGGCAAAGCCTGCCGTAGCACGGGCGCAGCTTCTGCCGCTTAATACGCCGAAGGCAAGTGCCACTAGCGCAAACCCCACCAAAATCGCTCCGTATCGCAGGATCATATTCATGCTGCCGGCTTCTATCCCTTTATCAATGAGGTCCGCCATTACGAAGGGAATAGCGACATCTAACAGCGCCTCCATCAATACATAAAGAGGGGAGAGGATCGCATCTTTTTTATACTCCCTTACACATTGGGCAAGTCGTTTCATCAACGGTTCATTCCTCCTTACTTGGGGTCAGGTTCGCCATCACTTTATCCAGCAGGGAAAACAGTGTTTTTCGATCCGCAGCACTCAGTCCGGCGGTCGCCTTCTGTTCCACATGCAGAATATCCTGCTGCATTTCGGCAAGCTGTTCCATTGCGATGGGGGTCAGCACCAACCGCTTCAGGCGCGCATCGCCCTCCACCGGCTCCCGCACCAGCAGACCGTCCCGTACCATGATCTGCAAAATGCCGCTTGCAGTGCTTCGCCGGATATGAAATGCGGATTCTAAGTCCTTTTGGTAGACCGGCTGACCGTCATGGGCGTCTAAATAGCCCAAAAACATTTTCTGCATCATCGTGCCGCGGCAGGTCGTACCGTTCAGCTCTTGATGGATCAGATTGGAGATGCATTTTATTTCGGAACACACCGATTTTTCCAGTCGTTTCATTGCTCGGGAAACAGCCTCCTTTTTGTTAGGATGCTAACAATTATAGCGCAACGGCTTTCTGATTGCAACCGTCAAAGCTTACAAGAGTATGGCAGCTTTGAAAACAATTTATGAACACGCTGCGCAGTCAAATTTCACATCTTTTTTGCAGAAATCTCTGTTACTCTGCGCCTATTTTTTCCCTCTGCGGTATGGTAAAATAAATGTCGCAGCAGAAAGGAGGGAAAACCGTGAAAAACAATCTGATTACCCGCCGGTTGCCGGCGCTGCTGCTGTCACTGCTGATGGCTGTCCTGCTTTTTCTGCTGCCGGCATGCGGCAGTACAGCGCCATCACCCACAGAAAAAAACGATCCCGCTACGCAGGAAGGCACTGCTTTGCCGGCGGAGGACGGCGTTTACTCCACGCCGAAGGAGGTGGCAGAGTACCTGCATATCTACGGGCAGCTGCCGCAGAATTATCTCACCAAGCAACAGGCGAAGGCACTTGGCTGGTCGGCATCGGAGGGCAATCTGTGGGAGGTTGCCGAGGGTATGTCCATCGGCGGCGACCGCTTCGGCAATCGGGAGGGGTGCCTGCCGGAAGTCGAAGGGCGCGTATGGTACGAATGTGATGTGAATTACGCAGGCGGCTTCCGCGGCGCTGAGCGTCTGCTATATTCCAATGATGGATTGATCTATTACACCAATGACCACTATGAGAGCTTTACCCCCATCTACGGGGAGGAGGAAACACCATGAGAGAGATTTACCTGGAGGGTCGGCTCATGACCGACCGCACAGCGGCGCATGCTGAGCTGAAGGAAAAACTGTCCCTGCCGGAACATTACGGCGCCAATCTGGACGCTTTGTGGGATTGTCTTGCCGAGATTTCGCAGGAGACCGTCATCACTGTCCGCCACCCGGGGGCAATGCTTTCCGCTCTGCGGGAATATGGCTGCCGCCTGCTGATGACTCTTTTTGAGGCGGAAACGCAAAATGATGCCCTGCATATCGTTATTGGCACCCATACTGCCGGAGAGGGGGAGAAGAAGTGAACGCATTTAGTTTTCCGTCGAATTTCGCACTGGGCGCAGCCTCTGCAGCAACACAGATTGATGGCGACTGCAAGCAGAGCAACTGGTATGACTGGTATCAAAAGGGCAAAATCAAGGATAACAGCGACCCGGATATTGCCACCGATCACCGCGGCCATTTAGAGGAGGACACTCGCCTGATGGCGGAGATGGGGATTCGCCACTACCGCTTCGGACTGGAGTGGGCGCGGCTGGAGCCGCAGGAGGGCGTGTTCTCCATGGAGGAGATCGGGAAGGTGCGGCAGGAGATCGAGCTTCTGCACCAGAATAACATTCATGTTCTCCTCACGCTGCACCATTTCTCCAATCCCCTGTGGTTCGAGCGTCAAGGCGCTTTCTTAGGCAAAAACGCCGTGGAGCAGTTCCTTGCCATGGTGGAATTTGCTGTCCGTCAGCTCGGCGATCTGGTCGATGAGTATGTCACCGTCAATGAGCCGAATGTCTACGCTGTCTGTGGCTATTTGGGCGCAGGCTTCCCTCCCGGAGAGTTCAATATGCCCCACGCTCTGCGGGTCATGAAGGTGCTTGGGGAGTGTCATCGCCGTGCCTACCGTCTTATTCACAGGATTCATAAGGAGCTGGGCTATGCCGAGCCGAAGGTCGGTCTTGCCATGCATATGCGTGCTTTTGTACCGTATAATGCCAAAAACCTGTGGCACCGCATCGCCTGCCGCATCTCGGAATACAACTTCCAGACCAAGCTGAATAAAACCTATATGCTGGGCAGGGACTGCCGCTATGCCGATTTCCTTGGGCTGAATTATTACGCCCGCACCGCTACCTCCGGCTTGGGGGACGGCACCCTGCCTCATGTTCCGGTCAATGATCTCGGCTGTGAGATCTATCCTGCCGGCATTGTGGAGTGTGCCGAAAAGCTGCACGAGCTTCTGCCGGAGCTGCCCATTTATATCACCGAAAATGGCACCGCCGATAATCATGATGCATTCCGCCGCCGTTATCTTTGCGAGCATCTCAAAGCTCTTTCGGAAAGCGGTCTGCCCGTTACACGCTATTATCATTGGTGCTTTGTCGATAACTTTGAGTGGCTGGAGGGCTTTACCGCCCGCTTCGGTCTTGTGCATTTCGATACTGCAACCCATGCCCGCACCATAAAAAAGAGCGGCGAATTCTATTCCCGCATGATCGTCGAGCACGGCGTCACCGAGGAGATGGTGGCGGAGGTCGAAAAGGAGGTCTACCCCAATGGCTGAAACCCCGTGGTGGCAGCAAAAGGTCATCTATCAAATTTATCCCATGAGCTTCTGTGACAGTAACGGCGATGGGATCGGGGATCTTGCCGGTATTATTTCCCGCCTCGATTATCTGCAAAAGCTCGGCGTCGGTGCATTATGGCTTTCGCCGGTCTATCCCTCGCCCAATAAGGATAACGGCTACGATATCAGCGATTACTGCAATATCCACCCCAATTACGGCACGCTGGAGCAGATGGACACCCTCATCGCCGAAGCGAAAAAGCGGGATATCCGCATCATCATGGATCTCGTTATTAACCACACCAGCAATCAGCACGAATGGTTCCAGAAAAGCCGCCGCCGCATCGCACCATACACCGATTTTTACATCTGGCGCAAGGGCGAAAACGGCAAAAAGCCGACTAACTGGGGCAATTTCTTCGGCGGCGACTGCTGGGAGTTCGACGAAGAGCGCGGGGAGTACTATCTCCACCTTTTCGCCAAGGAGCAACCCGATCTCAATTATCACAACGAAGCGGTCATCGAAGCCATCGAAAATGTCATGCGCTTCTGGCTGGATCGCGGCGTTGCAGGCTTCCGCTGCGATGTCATCAATATCATCTATAAGGAAGCCATCAAGAACGGCAAATGGCGTCCCGCCCTTACCGGCAGCGAGTATTATTTATCCACTCCGGGCTGCCACCGGGTTCTGCACCGCCTTTATACCGATGTTCTTTCACAATACAATGCCTTTACAGTGGGCGAGACGGTCTTTGTCACGCCTAAGATGGCGGACGATCTGGTAAACCCCGCCCGCGGTGAGCTTTCCACGGTGTTCGCCTTCGAGCATATGGAAACCGACTGCTACAAAATAAAATGGTTTCTTCGCAAATTTAAGCCGGATCGCTTCTTTTCCTGCATTACCAAGTGGCAGCAGCAGCTTCCGTGGAACACCGTCTACCTCGAAAATCACGATCAGCCCCGCTCTGTCTCCCGCTACGGCAACGATACCAAGTACCACGATGAAAGCGCCAAGGCGCTGGCAACACTGGTGCTTACCCTGCGGGGAACACCCTTTTTGTATGAGGGGCAGGAGATCGGCATGACCAATTTTGATTTTCCAGATATGCAGAAGGTGCGCGATGTCGAATCCATCAATATCTGGAACATCGGCAAGCGGCTGCACCTGCCGCGCTCACTGCGCTGGCGCATGATCAAGACCAAAAGCCGCGATAATGCCCGTACCCCCATGCAGTGGAACGATAGCCCCAATGCGGGCTTTACCACCGGTACGCCATGGCTTTCGGTCAATGGCAACTATCCCCGCATCAATGCCGCCCGTCAGGAAAACGATCCCGATTCCGTCCTTTCCTATTATCGGCGGCTCATCGCCTTTCGCAACGGCAGCGAGGTGCTGCAGGCGGGCAGCTTTACCAGACTTTTCCTTTGGAACGGTGTTTACGCCTACCGTCGGGAATTAAACGGCGAAGGCCTTACCGTCGTTGTCAGCCTTGCGGCGGCGGAGCGTCCGAACCCCGTCTCGGGTGCCGTTGTCCTCTCCAATTACGATAGGACGGAAGCCCCGCAGCGCCTTGCCCCCTACGAAGCCTTGATTCTGCAGGAGGGATAGGTCATGAAACATATTATCCGGCAGGGGAGTACCTTTCTCCTCTCTACCGAACATAGCGCCCTGCTGCTGCGGGTGACAAAGTACGGTCACATCGAGCTGCTGCATTACGGCGCACCGGTTCCCATCGAAGATGCCGATGCGCTGTCGGCACGCCGCACCATGCCTTACGGCAGCCAGGTGATGTACACCGAGGAAGATCCCACCTATTGTCTTGATAATATCCCGCTCCTTTGGTCGGGAATAGGCAAAGGAGACTTCCGTGTTCCCGCCATCGAGTTGGAGCTGCCAGACAGCACCCTCACCACCGATTTTATTTACGAGGATTGTACCCTCCGCACGGGGACGCTGCCCGCTGCAGGGCTACCCGCGGCCTACGATGAAAGCGACGAAGCGGAAACGCTGGTGCTTTCTCTTAAAGAAAAGAAATTTGCCCTGCGGCTGGAGCTCATTTTCACCGTGTTCCCTGCGGCAGATGCCATCACCCGCCGCACCGTCCTTTACAATGACGAAGCCGTTCCCGTCATCATTCGCCGCCTGATGAGTCAGCAGATCGATCTCCCTCAGCAGGAGTACGAGCTGCTTACCCTTGATGGAGACTGGATCAGCGAAACGCATTGTCATATCCGTCCCGTACAGTACGGCTGCACCGTCAATGAAAGCACCACCGGCTCCTCCTCCAACCGCCACAACGCGGGCGTCCTGCTGTACCGGCAGGGGACAGGGGAGGATCACGGACTTGCCTACGGCTTCAATCTCCTTTACAGCGGCAACCATTACACTGCCGTGGAGCGCTCCCCGCGCGGCTTTGTCCGTGTTGTCTCCGGCATCCAGCCAAAAGGCTTCTGCTGGCGGCTGCCCGCAGGCGAGATCTTCCGCACGCCGGAAGCGGTCATGACCGTCTCATCGGAGGGCTTCAACGGCGTCAGCGGCAATTTCCACCGCTTTGTGCGGCAGCACATTCTGCGCGGGGAGTGGAAAGAAAAGCCACGCCCCGTCCTCCTCAATAACTGGGAGGCGCATTTCTTCGATTTTACCGAGGCAAAGCTCCTCACGCTGGCAAGGCAGGCAAAAGCCGCCGGCGCCGAGCTGTTTGTCCTTGATGACGGCTGGTTCGGGGCGCGAAACAGTGATACAGCGGGGCTTGGCGATTACACCGTCAACCGCAAAAAACTCCCCGGCGGCATCGAGGGTCTGGCGCAGAAGATCACCGCCATGGGGCTGCGCTTTGGGCTGTGGTTCGAGCCGGAAGCCGTTAACCCCGATAGCGACCTGTACCGTGCCCACCCCGAATGGGCATTGCAGCAGGCGGGGCGGCAGCCCTCCATGGGACGGCACCAGCTCCTGCTTGATCTTACCCGTCCTGAGGTGCGGGATTACATCGTTCACCATATCACGCACCTCTTGGATCATTGCCCCATCACCTATGTCAAGTGGGATATGAACCGCCATATGAGCGATCTTTATTCCGCTGTCACGGCGGGCGGGGAGCTGCCCCACCGCTATATGCTGGGACTTTACGAGGTGCTGGAACGCATCTTTACCCCTCGTCCTCATATCCTTTTGGAGACCTGTTCCTCCGGCGGCAACCGCTTCGATCTCGGTCTTTTGTGTTATTCGCCGCAGATCTGGTCCAGCGATGATACCGACCCCATCGAGCGCCTTTCCATTCAAGAGGGGCTCAGCTATTTCTACCCGCCCTGCACCATGGGCGCCCATGTTTCACAGTCGCCCCATCAGCAGACGCTGCGGCAGACGCCGCTTTCCACCCGCTTCAATGTTGCTGCCTTCGGTGCATTGGGGTACGAGCTGGATCTGGGGGAGCTTTCCCCACAGGAGAAAAAACAGGTGTCCGAGCAGATAGAATGGTACAAAAAATACCGTCCCACCCTGCAATACGGCGATTTCTTCCGTGTCCCCACCCGGCGGCGGGAGCTTGTCAGTTGGGCGGCGATCTCGTCGGATCGAAGTCAGGCAGTCGTTCTGCTGGCACAGCGGCTTTGCATGGCTGCACCGCCGGCGGATTATCTCACCGTTCCCGCACTTTTGCCCACAGCACGCTACCGCGTCACAGCGATGCCGCAACAGGTAGCGGTTGCCCGCTTCGGTGGACTGGTTAAGCATATTGCTCCCGTCAAGCTCTCTGCCGACGGACTTGTAATGCGTACTCTTAACCGGCATTATGCGCTGCCGGACGGCAGCTTTACCGCGGAGGCTTCCGGTGCGGCGCTTGCCGCAGGCATTCCGCTCAATGACCAATTCCTTGGCACCGGCTATCATGAGGGGCTGCGCCTTTGGGGGGATTTCGGTTCCCAGCTATATCTTGTTGAACGGATTGACGAAAACGAGGAGGATCAAACCAAATGAACAAACTCGATAGAAGAAATATGGTTTTCTTCGGACTTGGCACCATCGGGCGGGATATGTTCTACGCCTTGGAAGCCAATGCCCTTATTTACTATCTTTCCAATGTCCTTAATCTGCCGCTGGGCGTGTTTGTCGCTACCAGCATGGTCTTTACCGTACTGCGTGTGTTCGATGCCCTCAACGACCCGATTATGGGACTTTTGGTGGATAACACCCGATCCCGTCACGGGCGCTTCAAGCCCCCAATGGCGCTGGGCGCTGTGGCGGGCGGTGCCTGCTATCTTGTATTGTTTGCCGATTTCGGTTTGCGGGATTACTGGTTTGTTGCAGTATTCGCCATTGCCTATATTCTGTGGGACATCTTCTATGGCTTGAATGATATCGCATACTGGTCCATGCTGCCCTCCCTATCGGTGGAGCAAAAGACCCGTGAAAAGATGGGCGCCTTTGCCCGCATCTGCGCCAATATCGGCATGTTTGCCATTATGGTCGGCTGGGAGCCCATCACCTCCGGTATGGGCAATACCCCAAAGGCATGGTTTACTGTGGCGCTCGCCGTTACCATTCTCATGCTTCTGTTCCAGCTCTTTACGCTGTTCGGCGTCAAAGAGCGCAAAGATATGTTTCACCGTGAGGAGGAAAAGACCACTCTGCGCGGTATGTGGAAGGTCTTGTCGAAGAACGACCAGCTGCTGTGGACGACCCTTGCCATGTCTCTTTTCAATATCGGCTATATGAGCACCACCACCATGGCGATCTATTACATGCAGTATGTCTACGGCAATAAGGATATGTATGCGGTGCTGGCGGCGGTCGTCGGCGCAGCACAGCTGCTGGCTTTGGTTATCTTTCAGTCCTTCTCCAAGCGTATGCCGCGCGAAAAGCTCTATCTGTTTGCTACGGTTCTTGTCATGATCGGCTATGCCATCTTCTTTTTTGCCGAAGTCAGCATTATTCTCATCGCTGTGGGCGCGTTGTTCATCTTTATCGGTCAGGCATTCATTCAGCTGCTCATGCTCATGTTCCTTGAGGACACCATCGAGTACGGTCAGTGGAAAAACGGCAAGCGCAGCGAGAGCATTACTCTCTCGGTGCAGCCCCTCATCAATAAAATCGGCGGTGCCGTTTCCATGGGGATTACCAGCTTGATGCTGGTCTGGTCGGGTATCAAGGTTGGCGAAACCGCTGCCGAAAGTATCTCTGCAGGTGGCCAGCTCACTGTCAAGCTCATGATGATCGTTCTGCCTGTAATCTTTATTTTGGGAGGCTATATTATCTATCGTGCTAAATTTAAGATTAATAAAGAAATGTACGACCGCATCATCAGCGATCTGCAGGCACGCGGCGAGCTTCACACCGAGCCGGCAGAGGTCATCGAAATGACAGAAACGGTCGAAGTTGAGATTTTAAAGGAATAACCGGACGCAAAAAGACTCCCTTGCCCGTTACGGGGCAGGGAGCCGCTTTTTTATCGCAGTATTTCGGCAACGGTAAAAATCGGTTCCGGCTGCGTCGCGCTCCTCAACAGGCGCCAGCCCGCCTTTCGTCGGGCGCCAGCCTGTTTTCGGCGGCTTCTTGCCGCCTCCCGATTTTTTCGCGTTGCATTACACCAATTTGATTCCCTCGAGGTCCACCGCCAGCTCTGTAATCTGCCAGTGGTGCTCAAGGTGTCGGCACGCCTCTGCAAATCGCACGCTAAAGCCAGCCTCGTCTGTCAGCGCCAGCAGTGTCGGGCCCGCCCCGCTGATGCAGAAGGCGATTGCCCCGCACTGCTCTGCCGCCGCTTTTACCTTGCCATATTCGGGGATCAGGCTCTCCCGATAGGGCTGATGCAGACGGTCACGCAGCGCCATGGCAATCAGCTCTCGGTCGCCGCTGCCCAGCGCTCCCGCCAGTACCGCTGCATGGGAGGCATTATAGACGGCATCTGTAAAGGCTACCTGCTCCGGCAGCACGCTGCGTGCCAGGTGGGTGCTCAGTTCAAAATCCGGTATCGCTGCTACCCAGCGCAGCGTAGGAGAGAGCGGCAGCCGCACCGTGCGTGGGATCCCGTCCTCCACAAGGCTTGCGGTCAGACCGCCGTAAATGGCAGGCGCTAAATTATCAGGGTGTCCTTCAATCTCGTTTGTTACAGCTAACAATTCAGCTGGGGAAAGGGAAGCCCCGTGTAAAAGGTTTGCCGCCGCTGCCCCTCCGGCGATCATTGCAGCGCTGCTGCCCAAACCGCGGCACACCGGTATTTCGGCTTCTATGGTCAGCGAAAGTCCTTCATCGGGCAGACCCAGCCTTTTTAACACAGCGCGATAGCCCTGTACGGCAAGATTGTCCTCATTTTGGTATGCGGCAGGGCAGCCACAGATGCGCAGCGCTCCGGCAGGCAGCACCTCACAGGTCAGCCGGTCATACAGCGCCAATGCACAGCCCATGCTGTCAAAGCCGGGCCCGATATTGGCAGTGGTGGCGGGCACCCGCACGGTAATCCTATTCATTTCAGTCCTCCATCTTACGGCGCACATAGTCCGCCATCTCGCTTACTTCTATGCAGTCGTGGTGCAGCACTGGCAGCATTTTCAATTCCGCCAGAGGAGCCGGCACCGGCACGCCGGTCAGTGCCTGCAGCTCGTCCATTGCGGCAAAGGCGTCTGCCGGCACTTTTTTGCCCAATGCCCCCAGCACCACCGGCGCAAATTTATATGGTGAGGCGGTACTCAGCACCACCGTTTGCCCGCATAGTCCGGCATTGTGCTGCCCTGCTACTGCCCACGCCACCGCCGTGTGCGGGTCAAGCAGGTACTTGTCCCGCTCCCACACCGCCTTTATCGTCTCGGCGGTCATCGCATCGTCACAGCACCCGCACAGGAATGTCTCCTGAATCTTTTTCAGTAGCGTATCGCTGATCTGATACCACCCCTGCCCGTTCAGCTCCTGCATCTTCTCCGCCACCATTTTAGCGTCACCGCCGCTTGCCAGATATAAAAGCCGCTCTAGATTGCTGGAGACCAGAATATCCATTGAGGGTGAGAAGGTCTTGTAAAAGGGACGCCGCCGGTCATAGCACCCTGTTGTCAGGAACTCAGTCAGCACATTGTTGGCATTGCTTGCACAAAGGAGCTTGCCCACCGGCAGCCCCATGCACTTTGCAAAGTATCCCGCCAAAATATCCCCGAAGTTTCCTGTCGGTACCGAAAAATTCACCGGCTCGCTCGGGCTGATTTTACCGGTACGGCACAGTGTTGCCCATGCGTGCCAGTAGTAGATGATCTGCGGCGCCAGTCGTCCGATATTGATGGAATTCGCACTGGAAAGCGCCGCATTCTTGTTCGGCTGTACCTCGGAGAAAATATGCTTCACACCGGTCTGTGCGTCATCAAAGTTACCGCGTACCGCCGCAACCGCCACATTGCTGCCTCGCTGCGTTATCATCTGCCGCTCCTGTATTTTACTCACGCCGTCTTTAGGGTAAAATACAACAATGGAGGTGCCTGCCACATCACAGAAGCCTTCCAGTGCCGCTTTGCCGGTGTCTCCGCTTGTCGCAGTCAGAATGACCGTCGAGGTTTCGTCCTTCAGCAGCTTCTTTGCACCGGTAATAAGATACGGCAGCAGCGAGAGCGCCACGTCTTTAAAGGCGCAGGTCGGACCGTGGAACAGCTCCAATACCCCATAGCTGCCTACCGGTACCAGCGGTGTCACTTCAGTAGAATCAAATTTTTTATAAGCTGCTTTTATCATTGGCCGCAGCAGCTCAGGAGGGGAGTCAGGCAGCAGTCGTCCCAGCACTGCCTCCGCCATGCCGGAAAAATCTTTTTGCAGCATTTTGGCAGGATCAAGCGCTAACGCAGCCGGATCGCACAGGTACAGTCCGCCGTCGGGCGCTATGCCGTGCAGCACTGCCTCGGCAGGAGTAGCGGTCAGTTGATGATTGCGGGTGCTGTTATATCTCATAGGAACTCCTTTTCTTTCACAGGTCAAGTCTTGTTTTTGACCGTTTCCTATGATATACTGTTTTTCGACGAAAAACAAGTGCTTTTTGAGGGAAAACAATCGTATCCCCCAAAACGACACTTTCAGAGGAGGAGAGGTAGCAATGAATGCAGCAATTCTCGGTTATGGCACCGTCGGTGGCGGAGTATGTGAAATATTAAAGGACCGTCCCGATATTTCCGTCAAGTATGTGCTGGATAAAGCCCTTGTTGCGGAGCTTGGCGCCGTTTCCGTCACCGATTTTTCGGTGATTCTCAATGACGCTGAGGTGGATACCGTCGTGGAGGTCATGGGCGGACTGGAGCCGGCGTATGAATACATTACCGCCGCCATGCGCGCCGGCAAAAATATCGTCACCGCCAACAAGCAGCTGCTTGCTGCCCGCTATGATGAGCTGACCGCTCTCGCACGGGAGACCGGCGTGGGATTTCGCTCCTCGGCGGCTGTTGGCGGCGGCATTCCGTGGCTGCCCAATCTACAGCGACTCAAGCGCCTCGGAACTGTCAATGAGGTCTGCGGCATAATGAACGGCACCACCAATTATATCCTCAGCGTGATGCAGAAAAGGGGATATGATTACGAAAGCGTTCTTCACGATGCCCAAAGTTTCGGCTATGCCGAGGCTGATCCCACCGCCGATATCGAGGGCCTTGATATTCAGCGCAAGTTGCTGCTCAGTGCCAATATTGCCTTTGATGCCAGCCTCACCGAGCAGCAGGTTCCGGCGGCAGGTATTGCCGGCGTCACGCGAGAAGATATCGCCGGTTTCAATGAGCTGGGCTATGTCTGCAAGCTGTACGCCACCGCCAAGCGTGTTGCAGACGGCGCCGTTCTTGCTGTAGTCGAGCCAACCCTTTTCAAGGCGGAAACACTGGAGGCCTCCGTCCCCGCTAACTACAATCTTATCACCGCTGTTTCACAATACGCCGGCAGACAGAGCTTCTTCGGCGAGGGAGCGGGAAGGCTGCCTACCGCCGCCGCCGTCGTGCAGGATCTTCTTGACCTCTGTGAGAAAAAGCAGGGCTTCTATACGCAGATCGCCCAGCCGATGCCCTCTAACAATATGTGCGAGGAACGCCGTTACTATGTTCGTTACATTGTCGATACCTGGTTTATGGATGGCTGTGTAGAAAAGCGCTGGGGCAACGGCGTGCTTACCCGTCCGGTCTCTCCTGCACAGATGCATTCTTGGTATGTGGAAGCCCGCCGCAATGATCCCGGTATTTTCTTTGCCGCATTGCAGGGCTGATGGAAAGGATTTCTTGCTATGCTCAAGGTCGTTAAATTCGGCGGCTCCTCTTTGGCAGACGCCGCCCAGTTCCATAAAGTCCGTCAGATTGTGCAGGCGGATCCTGCACGACGGGTCGTGGTCGTCTCCGCTCCCGGTAAACGCTTTACCGGCGACCATAAGATCACCGATCTTTTGTACCTTTGCTATGCCCATCTTCAGTATGGCGTCAGCGCCGAAAGCGTATTCGGCATGGTGGCGGAGCGTTACCGCTCCATTGCCGCTGATTGCTGCTTGACCCTTCCCATCGAAGCGGAGCTTGCTGCGCTGTATGAGAAAATGCAGCAGGGCATCGGTCAGGACGAGTTGGTCTCCCGCGGGGAATATTTTGCCGCCCGCCTGATGGCGGAATTCCTCGGCTTTGATTTTCTCGATGCCGCCGACTGGCTGCAATTCGCCTTTGACGGTCAAATTGACCGCGAGCACTCATACGAGGTGCTGCGCCGCATTGCGGAGGATCGCTGCGTTGTTATTCCGGGGTTCTACGGCGTTATGCCGGACGGGCACATTCAGGTGCTCAGCCGGGGCGGCAGCGATGTGACCGGCGCACTGGCGGCTGCGGCACTTGGCGCCGATGTGTACGAAAACTGGACTGATGTTTCCGGTATTCTTATGGCGGATCCCCGCATTGTGGAAAATCCCCGTCCCATCGAACGAATTACCTACAATGAGCTGCGGGAGCTCAGCTACATGGGCGCACAGGTACTCCACGAGGCAAGCGTATTTCCCGTCCGTCAGGCGGATATCCCTCTCAATATCCGCAATACCAATGACCCCGAACACCCCGGCACCCTTATTCGGGAACACTTTGAGGACGAGCTGGAAAGCGAAAAGAACCGCTTTATCACCGGTATCGCAGGACGCCGCAATTTTTCTATCATTACGGTGGCAAAAAACGGCTTATCTTCCTCCATCGGCAGTCTCCGTCGGGTCTTAGAGGTCTTTGAGCGGCATAATCTCAATGTAGAGTACACTCCCTCCGGCATTGACAGCGTTTCGCTGGTGGTGCAAAGCGGAAAAGCTGCCTCCTGTCTTTATTCTATTCTGGGCGAGCTGCAAAAGGAGCTTCGCCCCGACAAACTGCAGGTGGCAGAAAATATCTCTATCGTGGCGGCAGTCGGGCGCAAGATGGCGTTTCGTCCCGGCATCTCTGGCAAGATCTTTGCGGCACTGGGCGAAAACGGCATCAGCATTCGCATGATCAGTCAGGGACCGGAGGAACTCAATATCATCGTGGGCGTGGATAATGCCGACTTTGAAAAAACGGTGCGTGTGCTGTACGAGAGCTTTGTCAGATAACCGAGAGGAGGATCCACCATGAAAAAAGCCAATGTCACCATACTGGGAGCGACCGGCGCCGTCGGTCGGGAAATGCTGAAGGTTCTGGAGGAGCGTAATTTCCCGATAGGGGAACTACGCTGCCTTGCCAGCGCCCGCAGCGTCGGAAAGCGGCTGCCGTTTGCCGGAGGAGAGCTCTCCGTCGACGAGGCGACAGACGCTGCTTTTGCCGGCGCCGATATCGTGCTGGGTGCGGCGGAAAATGATATCGCCCGTCGCTTCGCCCCAGCCATCAAGGCTGCAGGTGCTGTTTTTATTGATAATTCCAGCGCATTCCGTCTGGAACCGGAGGTTCCTCTTGTCGTGCCGGAAATCAATCCGCAGGACGCATTGCATCACGATGGAATCATTGCCAACCCCAACTGCTCCACGATTATCACGGTTGTGGCGGTCGCCGGGCTTTGCCGGCTTTCTCCCATTCTTTCCATGAATGCTGCTACCTATCAGGCGGTCTCCGGCGCCGGCGCTGGCGGACCCATTGAGCTGGAGCAGGAGGTTGATGCACTGTATCGGGGCGAGCCGGTGCAGCCCCATGTGTTCCCATATCAGATTGCGTATAATTTGATTCCTAAAATCGGCAGTCCCACCGCTAATGGTTACACTTCCGAGGAAATGAAACTTCAAAATGAAGGCAGAAAGATCCTCCATCTGCCGGAAATGAAGGTTTCCTGCACCTGCGTACGGGTACCGGTTATTCGTTCTCACTCCATCGCAGTCACCGCACGGTTTGCCCGTCCCATCTCGGTGGAAGAGGCAAGGGAAGCGGTTGCCACGGCTGCGGGCTGCCGTTTGGTCGATGATCTTTCCAATAACATCTACCCCATGCCGCTGGATACCAGCGATCAGGACCTTGTCTATGTCGGGCGGATCCGTCCCGACCTCACCGATCCCAACGGGCTTTGCCTGTGGTGCTGCGGCGACCAGATCCGCAAGGGCGCTGCCACTAACGCAATCCAGATCGCCGAGTTGCTGCTTTGATTTTTAGCTACCCGCCGTCCCCGCTTTGGGGACGGCAAATTTTTTTCGTAAAATTTCATTTTTCCCCTTGACAAAGTGCGGAATTTGCGCTATTCTAATTTCAGAACAACGCAAACGGGAAATGCGTTGCGCACTCAATGATTTGGCATCGCCGAAAAACACTTATAACAGAAAAGCACACGGTCTCACCACCGTGTGTTTTTTTACGCCATTTCTCCCTCAAAATTCCAAAACTGTAAATCCTTTGTGAATATTTGTGCGAATTTACCTTCGCTTGACAAGAGCACATACGGTTTTTGCGGGCATAAATGCCGTATGGCATTGCGCGGTTCATCGGCAGGCGCCAGCCTGCCATCTTCGCCGCGCTTCCCCCTACAGCATTTCTGCCGCGCAAAAACTCCACAGGACTTTTCGGCGAGGGAAAATCAGATGATGGCAAGGAAGAGGACGCCGGCATACTGGCGTATGCCAAGGACGATGACGCAGTCAGCGCTGATTTGCACCGCCGAAAAGCGTGTGTGTCCTTGTCAAGCGAAGGTAACACTTTCACTGCAAATTCCTCCCGCTTTATCCGTATTAGTGGGGGAGGATAGCCATCACTTCTGATTAAACAAAAAATCTTCCCGCCGGTATTTCCTCCGGTGCCCTTTTGTGGTACAATATACCTTGGAAATTTACGAGCAAAAAAATGCGGCGCTGCATTGTTTGCGCCGCTTATGACAAAAAAGGAGACCCACTCATGCCGCAGCGTGATAACCAAGCCTACCAGCAGCTTAAAAGAGAGATTTTGAACCGCCGCTTTTCCAATCTCAACCCTATGCAGCGGGAAGCAGTCTTTGCCGTGGAAGGACCTGTCCTCATCTTGGCAGGTGCCGGCAGCGGTAAGACCACCGTGCTTATTCACCGGATTGCCAATCTCCTGCAATACGGCACCGCCTCCTCCTGCGCCGATGATATGCCGTATCTTGAGGAGAAGGACTGGCGGCTTCTGGAGCAGTGCGCCGCAGACGGCAGCTTTATGGAGCAGGCGGGGCAGCTCATTGCCCATGATGTCCCAGCCCCGTGGAATATCCTTGCCATCACCTTCACCAATAAGGCAGCTGGAGAGCTCCGTGCCCGGCTTGCCGGTATGCTGGGCAGCAGGGGAGAAGATGTCCACGCCGCCACCTTCCATGCGGCTTGCTCCCGTATCCTCCGCAGCGAGATTGAAGCGTTGGGCTACGGCAGCAATTTCACCATCTACGATACCGATGATTCAATCCGAGTCATCAAGGACGCCATGGCAGAGCTGAACATCAGCGATAAGAATTTTACGCCCAAGGCGCTCCTCGGCAATATCGGCCGTGCCAAGGATAAGCTCTTTTCTCCTGATGACCTGCGCCGTTCCGCCGGTGATAATTTCGCTTTGCAGGTCGCCTCGCGGGTGTACGCGCGCTATCAGCAAATGCTGCGCGAAGCCAACGCCCTCGATTTTGATGACATCATTCTGCTGACGGTCAAGCTGTTCCAGCAGTTCCCGCAGGTGCTGCAAAAGTACCAGCGCCGTTACCGCTATATCATGGTCGATGAGTATCAGGATACCAACCACGCCCAGTACCTGCTGGTCAGCCTGCTGGCAGGCGGTCACGGCAACCTGTGCGTTGTCGGTGATGATGACCAAAGCATCTACAAGTTCCGTGGTGCCACTATTGAGAATATCCTTTCGTTTGAGCAGCAGTTCGGCAGCACTATGGTCATTCGACTGGAACAGAACTACCGCAGCACCGGCATCATTCTCGATGCCGCCAACGCTGTTATCAGCCACAACAGCCAGCGCAAGGGTAAAACCCTGTGGACAAAGAACAGCCGCGGCGAAAGGGTACTGTACCACAAGGCAGCCGATGAGCAGCGGGAAGCCCATTTCATTGCCGGAGCCATTCGCAAAAACCATGAAAAAGGCGCAAAATACAGCGATCACGCCATTCTGTACCGCATGAACGCCCTTTCCAGTACCATCGAGCAGATGTTCATTCGGCAGGGGATCCCATACCGTATCATCGGCGGCTTAAAATTCTTCGACCGCAAGGAGATCAAGGACATTCTGGCATACCTTGCCGTCCTCAATAATCCGGATGATACACTGCGGCTGCGCCGCATCATCAATGAGCCGAAGCGCGGCATTGGCGAAGCAACGCTGAATACCGCGCAGCAGGTTTCGGACAGCCTCGGCCAGTCGCTGTACCGCACCCTGCAGACGGCGGAGGAATATGTTCCCCTGTCCTCCAAAGCAAAGGCGCTTATGACCTTTACCGCCATGCTGGACGGCATTGCTGAAACGGCCGATGAGGTGCCCCTCATCGAGACGCTGGAAATGGTGCTGGATCAAAGCGGTTATACCCATGCGCTGGAAGCGAAAAACGATATGGAAAGCCGCGGCAGACTGGAGAACATCGGCGAGTTGAAAACCACCGTTCTCAAGTACATGGAGGAGACTGAGGAACCCAGTCTTTCCGGTTTTTTGGAGGAGATCGCCCTTTATACCGACCTTGATAATCTTTCGGAAGACGACGATAAGGTGGTGCTCATGACGCTCCACTCTGCCAAGGGACTGGAATTCCCCTATGTATTCATCACCGGCATGGAGGAGGGCCTTTTCCCCGGTCAGCAGGCGATCTTTGAGCCAAAGGAGCTGGAGGAGGAACGCCGCCTTGCCTATGTCGGCATCACCCGCGCCAAAAAGGAGTTGACCCTTACCGGTGCGGCACAGCGAATGCTGTTCGGACATACCACCCGCAACCGCCCCTCCCGCTTTATTGGGGAAATACCAACGGAGCTGCTGAAAACAGAGGACGAGACCGAGCGCTTCGGCAGCTATCAGGCGGAGCGTTCCGCGTTTGGCGGAAGAAGCAGCTACGGCGGCTACGGTGCCCGTCAGGTCAGCGGGGGACAAGCCTCTCGGCAGACGACCGGCAGTATTCCGCCGGCTCCCCATACCAGACCTGCCGCGCCGGCAGCGGAGCCGTTCGATTTCAAGACCGGGAATCGGGTCCGCCACAAGACCTTCGGGGAAGGCTCCATTCTCAAGATTGAGCCGATGGGTGGCGATCACCTGCTCACCATTCACTTCGATAGCGTCGGCACCAAGCGCTTGATGGCGACCTATGCACGACTGGAAAAATTATAATTCAATCGCGTAAATGACTGCGAGGAGGAAACAATATGCCAAAGGTAACTCTTATCACTCACACGCCGGAACCGGAAATGACCATTGCCTCGGCGGCGCGGCTTTGCTACAGCCCTGCCACCATTGCCGAGGTCCAGGAAAAGCTGACGCCGGAAAAGGCGGGTGAATTTGTGGAAATGCTGGCGGGTCTGGGGCATCAAAGCCCCGTTGAGCATGCGGTCTTTACATTCGGCATCGAAGGGGTCAGCCGTGCGCTGCTGGCGCAGATCACCCGCCACCGGATTGCCTCATTCAGCGTGCAGAGCCAGCGTTATGTCAGAGAAAATGATTTTGAGGTAGTTGTTCCTCCGCAGATTGCCGAGGTGCCGGAGGCAAAAGCGGAATTTGAGCTGGCAATGCAGGAAAGCATCGCCCATTACCAAAAAATCGCCGAGCTTTTGAAGACGCGCAGGGAAGCGGAGTGGCTGGCGCAGGGGATTTCTCCCAAGGCAGCGGCGAGCCGTGCCGAAAAGACCGCCATCGAGGACGCCCGCTTTGTGCTGCCCAATGGCTGTGACACCAAAATGTTT
>USBC01000010.1 GCA_900552845.1 uncultured Oscillospiraceae bacterium
TCACCACGACGATGACGATGAATGTGGGTGCGGCTGCCACGACCATGACCACCATCATCACCATGCCGATGAGGTGTTTACCAGCTGGGGCAAGGAGACCGCGCACCCCTACGAGAAGCAGGAGCTTGCCGCCGCACTGGAGGCGCTGGATACCGGTGATTACGGTCAGGTGCTGCGTGCCAAGGGCATTGTGGCAGGGACAGACGGCAAGTGGCTGCACTTTGACTATGTTCCAGGCGAGGTGGAGATCCGTAACGGCGCAGCCGGTGTGACCGGTCGCCTGTGCGTCATCGGCGCCGAGCTGAAGGAGGACGCCTTGACTTCGCTGTTCCACCTGAACTGAAAAACGGAGGATTTGACAAATGGCAAAAGCGGTTGAAATACCGGTATATCTGTTTACCGGCTTTCTGGAGGGGGGCAAGACCCGCTTTATCCGGGAAACGCTGGAGGACAAGAAGTTCAATGCCGGAGAGCATACCCTGCTGGTGCTGTGCGAGGAGGGCGAGGAGGAATACGACCTTTCCCACCCGCTGATGAAGAATGTGCATATCCTGCCCATCGAAAGCGAGGAGGAGCTGACTGCCGCGAAGCTGGGCGAATGGCAGAAGATCCACCGTGTAGACCGTGTCGTAATAGAATATAACGGCATGTGGCAGCTGCAAAGGCTGTATGAGCAGATGCCTGCCGGTTGGATCATCTACCAAGAGGTCATGCTGGCGGATTACAATACCTTTTTGAGCTATAATACCAACATGCGCAGCCTGATGGTGGATAAGCTGACAAGCTGTGAGATGGTGCTGTTAAATCGTGCACCCGTGGGTGCCGACAAAATGGAAATCCACAAGGTGATAAGAGGCGTCAGCCGCCGTACCGACATCGGCTATGACTATGTAGACGGCAGCTTTGACTACGATGAGATAGAAGACCCGCTGCCCTTTGATATCGAAGCGCCTATCATTGAGATAGGCGACGCGGACTTTGCCGTATGGTACCGTGACCTGACCGAGGAAATGGAAAAGTACCAGGGCAAGACAGTGCGCTTTAAGGGACGGGTCGTCACCAAGCACCGCAGCCTGAAAAACTGCTTTGTATGCGGGCGTCATGTGATGACCTGCTGCGTGGAGGATATCACCTTTATGGGGCTTGCCTGCACGGGATACAGCCCCGAAAAGCTGGAAAACGGCGGCTGGTACACCGTGACCGCCAATGTGAATATCCAGTTCAGCACCGTGTACGGAAAGCGCGGTCCGGTGCTGGCGGTGACGGCGTGCGTCCCTGCCGATGAGCCTGAGCAGGAGGTTGCAACCTTCTATTGACCCAAAAAGGGAATCAGGCGGCGGAGGATCGCTGCCAATACCCCCAAAATATACAGACTGTCCGGAGTAATGCGTGCTCCGGACTATCTTTTTTTATTACGATATGGTATAATCAAGCCGAAGAAAGTGTGCCCATATTGACCCCAAAGGAGGAAGAACATGAGCCAGCCGATGAATCAGAAAGAACAAAGACAGCCGCCGGCCTTTATCCACAGCGCACTGCGAGATCATAACAGTCTTGCCCTGCCCTCCGAGATCCGGCGTGCTAGCGGTATCATCATTATGGGACGGCGCATCAAATCGCTGATCTTCACAACGGATATTGCCATTATTCGCAACTGCAATGCCGATGCGGTGTTGGCGGTCTATCCCTTTACGCCGCAGCAGGTCATTATGGACGCCATTATTTCCGCTTCCTCTATTCCGGTGGTGTGCGGTGTGGGTGGCGGAGTGACCGATGGACTGCGCAGCGTGCTGTTGGCAAAGGACGCCGAGGCGCAGGGAGCATTCGGCGTTGTGGTGAATGCCCCCGCACGCAACCAGACGGTAGAGAGCATTAAAAAGGTTATTGCCACCGTGACCAGCGAAACCTATGACATCGAGGCACGGCTGGCAGCGGGCGCTTCTGTCTTAAATGTGTCCGCAGCAGAGCGTACTGCCGAAGTGGTGAAAAAAATCAGAGAAAAATTCCCCACAGTGCCGATGATTGCCACCGGCGGCCCCACCGAGCAGTCTATTTTGGAAACGATAGAGGCAGGCGCCAATGCCATTAGCTACACACCTCCCTCTACCAAGGAACTGTTCCGCGTCATTATGAACGGCTATCGTGAAAATGACGGAAAATCCACTTCGGAGCGTGTGGAGGATCAGGACCTTCTGGAACTGCTGTAATACTGGTAAGATAACCAAAGGAGATTACAAATGAGAAAGCTGCTGAAGATTCTGCTGATTGTGCTTGCCATACTGGTGGCGGCAGTTATTATCTATGTGGGCTATGTCATGCTCAGCTATAATCGTATCCCCGATAATCAATCCTTGGAGCCGCGCAACCCGCAGCAAGCCGGACTTGCCGCAGGCGTGGGCGTGGAATACGCCATTGCGACACAGAATATCGGCTTTGGCGCATATACCGATGATTATACCTTCTTTATGGACGGCGGCACGCAGTCCTGGGCAGAAAGCCCCGAAAGCGTGGTAGCGTGCGTTTCTGCCGCTGCAGGAGAAGTCAGTTCGCTCCAACCGGATTTTATCCTGTTTCAGGAGGTCGATTTCGATTCGACCCGCAGCTACCATATCAACGAGCAGGAGATCTTGCGGGGTGCATTCAGCGAGATGGCAGAGGTAAATGCGGTCAACTACCACTCGGCCTTTTTGATGTACCCGCTGACACAGCCGCACGGTACCTCCAACAGCAGCATGGTTACCTTCAGCAGGTTCGGTATTACCGGGGCAGTGCGGCGCAGCCTGCCCATTTCCACCGGATTTTCTAAGTTCCTTGATTTGGACCGCTGCTATACGATAAGCCACGTACCGACCGAAAACGGCAAGGAGCTGGTGCTCTTCAATGTACATCTTTCCGCCTACGGCGGCAGCGATGAAATAAGAGCGGCACAGATGAACATGCTGTTCGGCGATATGCTGACGGAGTACCAAAAGGGTAATTATGTGGTATGCGGCGGCGACTTTAACCATGATTTTACCGGAAATTCTACGCAGGTGCTCAATGGCGGCGAGATGACCGACTTCGGCTGGGCACAGCCATTTCCCATTGAGATGCTGCCGGAGGGGCTGACCCGTTGCGACAGCTATACCGGTGACAAGGTTCTGCCCACCTGCCGCAATTGTGATATTCCCTATGTGGAGGGCAATTTCACCATCATTGTAGATGGATTTATTGTCAGCGATAATGTAACGGTGACCTATCTGGAAAATGTGCAGACCGGCTTTGCCTATTCCGATCACAATCCGGTGCTGATGCGCTTTACCTTAAACGAAGCATAAAACGCGGAGGAACGACCGATGCCGAGTGCCGTCCAATGGAAAAAAGCCCTGCAAAGCAGCGCCTGCGATGAGACGCTTTGCCGGCTGTATATGACCGATGACCCGCTGCCGCAGCGGGAGCGTTACCTGTGCCTTTTAGAGGAATTTACCGGGCGGTACGGCGAGCGGGAAGACGTGCATTTTTTCTCGGCGCCGGGACGCACCGAGCTGGGAGGCAACCATACCGACCACCAGCACGGGCGGGTGCTGGCGGCTGCAGTAACGCTGGATAAGCTGGCGGTGGTCTCTCCGCAAGAGGATACGGTAGAGTTGGGCAGCAAAAGCCACCCGCTGCCGCCGATGGACTGGCGGGATATGGCGCATTATAAAAGAGAACGGGGACATTCGCCGTCGCTGATTCGAGGCGTTTTTGCCGGACTGCGGCAAGAGGGCTATGCGGCAGGCGGCTTTGCAGGGGTAAGCACCTCTGCGGTGCCTACCGGTTCGGGGCTTTCTTCTTCGGCAGCATTTGAGCTGCTGCTGGGACAGATCCAAAGCGGGCTGTATAACGGCGGGACGATCCCACCGGTGGTGCTGGCGCGCATTGGACAGTACGCCGAGAACGAGTATTTCGGCAAGCCCTGCGGCCTGATGGATCAGACCGCCTCGGCAGTGGGCAGCGCTGTGAGCATTGACTTTCTGTGCCCCGAAGTGCCCATTGTAGAGCGGCTGCCCTGCGACTTTGCCCGCTGGGGCATGACGATGTGTGTGGTGAATACCGGTGGCAGCCACGCCGACCTGACCGAGGACTACGCTGCCATTCCACTGGAGATGAAGGCGGTGGCGGCGCAGTTCGGCTGCCATGTGCTGCGGGAGGTTGAGCCGGAGGAATTCTATGCGGAGCTGCCGCGCCTGCGGGACAAGGTGAGTGACCGTGCGATCCTTCGTGCGATGCACTTCTTTGAGGAAAACGAACGGGTGCCGCGGCTGGCGGCGGCGCTGCGGGAGCCGACGGCGGAGCGGTATATTACCGAGATGTTGGCAAGCGGGGCTTCCTCCGAGCGAAAATTGCAGAATATATATCCTGCCGACCCGAAGGAAAGGGGACTGGCGCTGGCACTTTCACTGTGCGAACGGGAGCTTTCCGGCTGCGGTGGCTGGCGTGTGCATGGCGGCGGCTTTGCCGGTACAGTACAGGCACTGGTGCCAAGAGAGCGAGAAGCGGGCTTTCTGCGGGTCATGCGGGAGACCTTTGGCGAAGAAAGCTGTACCCATTTGACTGTTCGTGCGGTAGGTGCGTGCGAGCTGGAGTTCCCCGAATAAGAGAAAAATGAGGGCGTCCCGAAGCGGATGAGGGCTGCCCGCCCGTGACGGGCGGCGGCACGATAAAAGCGGATGGACGCCCGTATCCTGCTGGGCAAGAAAAACTAGCGGAATAAAACAATCTATGCCATAATACGCCGCAATCCGCATGGGTACAGACCATATGATCCGGCAAAGAAGGAGTTTGCCGGAAATTTAAGAAAATGAAAACTGGAGAATAATAAATGAACGCAGAGAGAAGAAATGGCGCGCGGGAGCCGATCCGGCTTTCCGACCATTTCAGCTACGGTCGGCTGGTGCGCTTTGTTATGCCGACCATTATCATGATGATCTTTACCTCCATCTACAGCGTGGTAGATGGGCTGTTTGTTTCCAATGCGGTAGGCAAAACCGAATTTGCGGCGCTCAACTTTATTTTCCCCTTTATTATGGTATTGGGCGGTGCGGGCTTCATGATCGGCACCGGCGGCACGGCACAGGTGGCGCAGCAGCTGGGGCGGGGCAATAAGGAAAAGGCGAACCGCTACTTCAGCATGATGGTGTGCTTTACCGTGCTGCTGGGGATCCTTCTGGCGGCCATCGGGATAGCGGTGATACGGCCGGTGTGTGTGCTGCTGGGTGCGACCCCCGAGATGATGGAAGGCTGTGTGCTATATGGGCGCATTGTTATTGCGTTTACCCCTGCCTTTATGCTGCAAAATGTATTCCAGAGTTTTTTGACGGCGGCGGAAAAGCCAAAGCTGGGGCTTTTTGTGACCGTCGCGGCGGGGCTGACCAATGCCGCGTTGGACGCTCTGTTTATCGTGGGCTTCCGGTGGGGACTGGCAGGCGCTGCGCTGGCGACCGGCATCGGGCAGATGGTAGGCGGTGTGCTGCCACTGATCTACTTCCTACGCCCGAATAACAGCCTACTGCGGCTGACAGGGAAGCCGACTTTGGAGGCAAAGCCTATTCTGAAGGCATGCGGCAACGGCTCGTCCGAGATGATGTCCAATATTGCAAGCTCGCTGGTGGGTATGCTGTATAATTTCCAGCTTCTTATATATATCGGGGAGGACGGAGTATCTGCCTACGGCGTGCTGCTGTATGTGCAGTTCATCTTCATTGCCATTTCCATCGGATATTCCATCGGCGTATCGCCCATTGTAAGCTACCACTACGGCGCAGAGAATACGGCCGAGATGAAAAGCCTGCTTCGCAAGAGCATCACACTGACCCTAACGGTAGGTGTGGCGCTGACGGCGCTGGCAATCGCAGCGGCAGGCCCCTTTGCTTACATCTTTGTGGGCTTTGATGATAGTCTGTTTGCGCTGACAAAGCACGCGTTCCGGTTGTTCTCTTTTTCCTTTCTGCTGGCGGGCTTTAATATCTTTTGCTCCGGTTTTTTTACGGCGTTGGGCAATGGCGGCATTTCGGCGCTCATCTCCTTTTTGCGTGTTCTTGTGTTCCAAGCATCTTCGGTGATTGTACTGCCGCTGATACTGGATATCGACGGCATCTGGTGGGCGATCACCGTTTCTGAGGTGATGGCGGCAATCATTTCGGCGGTCTTTCTGCTGGTAAAGCGGCAGCGGTACCATTACTAAAGACCTCGACCGAAAATGTTTCATGTGAAACATTTGTTCTTTTTGAGCGGATAATTACCCATAAGAAAAACTCCGGAATCGGCATGATCCCGGAGTTTTTATATAGGGAAGAAAAGAAGAAAGAAGATGGCTTAGTGATTTTGCTTGAGGCGTTTATCCAGCTTGACCGAAAGACGGGTACCGATGCTTTGGAAGACCTGCACGATAATGATAAGCAGAATGACCGCCAGCAGCATGACCAAATATTTATAGCGGTAGTAGCCGTAGTTGATGGCGATCTTGCCCAGACCGCCGCCGCCGACAATACCGCTCATGGCGGTGTAGCCTAAAATGGTGGTGATGGCGATGGTGGCATTGGAAATGAGGGAGGGGACCGCCTCGGGAATCATAACCTTAACGATGGTCTGCATGGGAGAAGCGCCCATGCTGCGGGACATTTCGATGATATTGGGGTTCAGCTCCCGCAGGCTGCTTTCCACCAGGCGCGCCACAAAGGGGAATGCGGCGACAACCAGCGGAACAATGGAGGCCACGGTGCCCACCGCCGTCCCCACTACCGCACGGGTGAAGGGGAATAGCAGGATCATGAGAATGAGGAACGGGACAGAGCGCAGCAGATTGATAATGACGTTGATGAATTTCATCAGCCAGCCGGGGAGGGGGGCAAGACCGCCCTTTTCCCCGACGACCAGCAGAACGCCCAGAGGCAGCCCGATGAGAACGGCGAAGAACATGGCGAGAATGGTGACATACAGCGTCTCCCAGAACGCCAGCAGGAACTGACCCTTGACGATAGTGATTGTTTCCTGCAATACTTCGGCAGAAAAAAGTTTATCCAGCATACTGGGTCACCTCCTGTGCAGTCACATCGCTGTCCTGCGTCAGATACGCGATGGCGCGAGCAAGATCGTCGTTTTTATCCTCGATGGAGAGCAGCATGGAGCCGTAGGTGCGCCCCTCAATGCTGCGGGTAGAAGCATAGGCGATATTTGCCTCAATGCCTGCCTCGGTCGCCATACGCGCAATGAGCGGCTTGCCGGTGGCATCGGCGCCATTGAATACGACGCGAATGAGACGGGAGCCGGAACCGGCGCACAAAAGGCTTTCCGGATTGCCCTCGGGGAATACCAAACGGCGGGCCGCCTCCGACTTGGGGTGAGAGAATACCGCACTGACCTCTCCCTGCTCCACCACCTGACCCTCCTCCAAAATCGCCACATGACGGCAGGTGGACTCCACCACACTCATCTGGTGGGTGATGATGATGACGGTGATACCGAGCTTACGGTTGATATCACGGATCAGCTCCAAAATGGCGCCGGTGGTTTTTGGGTCAAGGGCGCTGGTGGCTTCATCACACAGCAGCACCTTGGGATTGGTGGCAAGCGCACGGGCAATGGCAACACGCTGCTGCTGACCGCCCGAAAGCTGGGCGGGGTAGGCGGCGGCTTTATCGCCCAAGCCTACCAGCTCCAGCAGGGATTGCGCCTTTTTGACCGCTTCGGCTTTTTTTACACCGGCAAGCTCCAGTGGAAAGCAGACATTGCGCAGGCAATTTTTCTGCATCAGCAGGTTAAAGCCCTGAAAAATCATGGTGATGCTCCGACGTTCCTGTCGTAGCTCCTTCTCGTTCATTCGGGTCAGGTCATGCCCGTCAATGACCACGCTGCCGGAGGTGGGGCGTTCCAGCATATTGATGCATCGGACGAGGGTGCTTTTGCCGGCGCCGCTCATGCCGATGATGCCGAACACATCGCCATCGGGAATGGTGAGCGATACGTCACGGAGCGCCTCTACGCTGCCATCGGCAAGGGAGTAGGTCTTACATAGATTTTTGAGCTCGATCATACTTCTTCAAATCCCCAATTCGTTTTTATTATTGAAGGGCGTCCAATGTGGACTGCTTACCGCCGTAGAGACCGAGAGGCTCCACATGAACGGAGAGAACAGATACAATATGGGTGCCGTTTTGGGCGTTGAAGTCATCGAGATAGGGGGTGTGCTGGAAGTAGTTTGCAAGAACGGTGCCGTCCTCTACCACATTATTGGGAACAACATAGTCGCTGTATTCCTGGATATCAAGGGTGATCTCCTTGGCAGCGAGGATATCCTTGGCTACGGCGAGGATATCGGCATGGGGAGTGGGGGAGGCGGCAACAGAGATGGTCTGACCGGCAAGAGCGGCATAGTCAAGGTCGGCATCGTAGCCATCACCGGGGTTCTCTACAACGGAAATAACAGAACCATCATACTTTTCAGCGATGTAATCGGCAACCTGCTTGCTGGAGAGAGCGGCGATAAGAGCCTTGACCAGCGGGTTCTCCTCGTTGCCTTCCTTTACTGCCAGAATGTTGGCATAGGCGGAGGAGGAGCCTTCCAGCGCCAAAGCGTCCTTGGTGGGGTTGAGTCCGGCGGAGATAGCATAGTTGGAGTTGATAACAGCGTAGTCAACGTCCTGCAGGACATTGGGGAGCTGAGCAGCCTCGACCTCGCTGAACTCGATATTCTTGGGGTTTTCGGCGATATCCAGAACGGTAGCGGTGATGCCGGCGCCGTCCTTCAGCTTGATATAGCCCTTATCCTGCAGCAGCAGCAGCGCGCGGGCTTCGTTGGTGGTATCATTGGGGATCGCGATCTTGATCTTGGTTTCGGTCGTGGCATTATTGCCGCAGGCAGCCAAAGGCAGCAGCAGGCAGACGATGAGCAGAGCGGCGAGGACAGATTTAATAGTTTTTTTCATGGTGATATCCTTTCTTTTTATCTTAGACTGTTGTGGGTGAACGGTGCGGGGGAGAGGAGAAGGTCACATTCGCCCCATCAGGTGGTTCGCCCGTACCAGATCTTCGTAATACAGGTTCATGGCAAGGTTCCTTTCGCTGATATAGATTGGATAAAACAAAAACCGGCAGACTTTCCGATGAAGTCTCCCGGTTAAAAACAAATGATGGCGACGCCCAAATCGGCGCGATGTTTTTAATCTGTGATGATGGAGCTATCGGAAAAAGTTGCATCGGAAAAAGTGCGCATACCGCACATGCGCATCATCATAGCCATCATCATAAAGCAGTTCTTTTTCATTGCAGCTTTCTCCTTTCCTCCGTAGTCACAGCGATGTTGCCGCTTTAATGCACTAATATTATCACTGTGCAGGTGGAGTGTCAATAGCTTTTTTGCAACAATCGGCACAAATGACGAAATAAAAATTGGGTAGATTGCTGATTTGCGGAAACAACGGTAAGCTGCTTTTAGCGATTCACTTTCATCGGCTTTAATTTCTTCAGCGTTTTTATGCGGCGATGCTTCATTGCTTTTTCCCCTCAATATGATATAATTTTTTTACAGATGGAGTTACTATCAAAAATCGGCAGGGATCAGGTATGGATATTAACGATTTGAAATTGTTTGCTCGCGCCGCTGAGTTGGGAAATATCACCCACGCCGCAGCGGAACTGGACTATACGCAGTCCGCGCCTGTATGCGGTAGCTTCGCTGTATCTCATCTCTCTCATCATTGATCGTGTTGTGTGCGGCGGCAGGCAGTCTAAGATGGCTTGTATCATCTCCGACCGGCATGAAGAACTAACTGCTGCACTGCTGGAAATGAATCGCGGTATTACACTGCTGGACGGTGAAGGCGGTTTTACCCACCAGAGCCATAAGGTGCTTCTGTGTGCTTTTGCCAGGAATCAGATTATAGAACTGAAAAAACGGGTCCAGCAGGTAGACCCCGACGCATTTATCATCGTTTATGATGTCAATGAAGTATTGGGAAAAGGGTTTAGCGCCTATCAGCCCGGAGGTGTGTAATAGATACCGCTTGCAGAAACGATGCGTTCCCCATTGCTCCAAAAAAAAGAGACGCCCGGGGGCGTCTCTTTTTTTGGAGCAGGCAACGGGAATCGAACCCGCCTCCGCGGCTTGGGAAGCCGCTATTCTACCGATGAACTATGCCTGCATTTATTTTTGAATGCTTATACATTTTACCGTGAAATGAGCCGGCAGTCAAGACCTTTTGCAGTAAAATATGCCGACACCGCTTGACAAAAACCCAAGAGGGGCTATGATGGTTGCAGTACAAAGCGAATATCGGAGGAAAGCGATATGTCAATTCGAGAAGTCAAAGCGTTCTTTGCCGCACATGGCATGGAGGGCAGGGTGCTGGAATTTGAAACCTCCAGCGCAACGGTGGAGCTGGCGGCGCATACGGTGGGGGTTATTCCCGCCCGCATTGCCAAAACACTTTCTTTTTTAACAGCACAGGGACCGCTGCTGGTGGTAACAGCGGGAGATGCCAAAATTGATAACCATAAGTTCAAGGAGACCTTTGGCTGCAAGGCAAAGATGCTGTCGCCGGAGGAGGCTGTGGAGCTGATCGGTCATGCGGTGGGCGGTGTGTGCCCCTTTGCGGTAAAAGCAGGGGTGAAAACCTGTTTAGATGTCTCGCTGCAGCGATTTGACACGGTATTCCCCGCCTGCGGCAGCAGCAACAGCGCCATTGAGTTGAGTTGCGATGAGCTGTATGAGCTTTCCGGCGCACTGGCATGGGTAGATGTCTGCAAGGGCTGGCAGGAGAGCGAGCAGTAAAAGAGAACAGTGCAAATGACCCGTCACAGCAGACACTATGCTGCGACGGGTCGTCTTTTTGCAAAAAATCAACTATTCAATATCCAGCTCCGGCGGGATATCAATCTCATCTGAGATATATTTTCCGTTTTTCTTTCGCTGGCGCACGCATTCGGTCAGCAGGTATTCGATCTGCCCATTGACCGAACGGAAGTCGTCCTCCGCCCAAGCTGCAATAGCGGCATACAGCTTGGGGGAAAGGCGCAGAGGCACCTGCTTTTTCTGGTTATCGCTCATGGCAGCTTAATACAGACTGCCGTAATTGACGACAGGTTGATCATCGTGGTTGCCGCAAAGCACTACCAAAAGATTGCTGACCATGGCGGCTTTGCGTTCCTCGTCCAATTCTACCATGCCGCTTTCAGAAAGACGCGCCAACGCCATTTCCACCATGCCTACTGCGCCGTCTACAATCATTTTGCGGGCATCAATGATGGCGGACGCCTGCTGGCGCTGCAGCATGACGGCCGCAATCTCGGTTGCGTAGGCAAGGTAGGTGATGCGGGCTTCAATAATCTCAATACCAGCCTCCGCTACCCGCTGCTGGATCTCGTCACGAATACGGGAGGCGACCAGCTCGCTGGAGCCGCGCAGGCTGCCGTCGTCGGCAATACCGTCTCCGGTGGTATCTACATTGGGGGCGACATCGTAGGGATACAGCCGAACGATATTACGCAGAGCGCTGTCGCACTGCAGGGAAAGAAATTCCTTGTAATTGTCAACATTAAAAACCGCCTTGGCGGTATCTACAATGCGCCATGTGACTGCAATGCCGATTTCAACAGGGTTGCCCAGACAGTCATTGATCTTCTGGCGGTTATTGCTGAGTGTCATGATTTTAAGGGAGAGCTTTTTGCCGGTGGTATCCACTTCAAGAGAAGCGGAATTATCGCCGGTGGAGGCTTTTATGCCCAACGTTTTGACATCACCGCTTTGGCTCAAACGGGTCTTAGCGGCGGGATTTACACCGGTGCAGAAGGGATTAACATAGTAGTAGCCCTCGCCCTTCAGTGTACCGTAGTAGCGCCCGAACAGGGTGAGCACCAAAGCCTCCTGCGGCTTCAGGATACGAAGCCCGATCATAGGGATCCAAATGAGACTTATGATAACAACACCGAGAACCAGCAGACCAAGGAGATGGAGATTTGCGCCCACGATAATGGCGGCAGCAGCCGCAGCAATAACGGCAAGGAACAAAAGCAACATGGCCATACCGTGCTTTTTATTGGAGAGTAATTTTTCTGTCATTGTTGTCACTCCTTATAGATGATATCTTTATGATATCACTTTGAACTGAAATGTCAAGATGAAAAAGTCCCCGATCAGGGGACTTTGGAGGGGGCGAAGAAGTGAGAGAGGGTTTCGGCACGGGGTGGGGGTGTAAGCAAGGTCGCAATAAGAGTGGCCGGTACCGAGACAAGCAGCGCCATTTGAATGTGATAGATGCCCAAAGGATTCCCGAGGGCATTCCACACAACGAAAGTAACAGAAGAGGTGACCATGGAGGTGATGGCACCAGCCTTATTGAACCGCCGCCAGTATAGTCCTAGGAAGAATACCCAGGCAAAGGATAGCCCCAGGGCACCCCAGGCGGGGTACATCAGGAAGGCAAGGTATTCGGGGGGATTAAGCCCCCAAAATACACAGATACCGCCGATAATAGCAACAGTGGCACGGGCAATGGAGACACGGCGACGCTCCGAAAGCCCCAGTCGAAAGGTCTTGGTGAGGATATCGTTTTCCACAGTGGAGGCACACTGGATCAGCAGGGAATCCACAGTGGACATAACTGCAGCGGAAAGTCCAGCCAGCGCAATGCCCGCCAGCAAGGGAGGCAGCAGAGATTGGATCATGTAGTAGACCACATTATCGGCGGTGTCGATCTCCGGGAAAATAATGCGCCCATACAGTCCCAGCAGAACAATGCAAATTTCCAGCACGACCACGATGGAGACAGTGATGGTAAAGCCTTGACGAAAAGCACGACGGTTGCGGATGGAGTAAAAGCCGCGAATGTAATTGGGACCGCCCAGTGCCCCGAAAAAGGCGAGCAGAATGAAGGCCGACAGGAAAGAGGGCGTAATGGGAGAGTTTTCATCCGGCCAGGAGATGAAGCCATGGGGAAAGATCTGCTGGTACTGCAGCCGCGGAGAGGGCCCCACACGGTGGACCGAAGCTGCCAAAAGGATGATAACGCCAAGCAGGATCAAAATGCCCTGGGCAACATCGGTATAAACGACGGCATAGTAACCGCCGAAGGAAACATACAGGAACATAATAATGCCGAAGCAGATCACGGCGGCATTGTAGGAAAGGCCGGTGGTGATACTAAAAAGAATGCCGATGGCGGCAATTTGAGTGACCAGAAGCGGCAGTGAAAAGGTGAGGATAAGCAGCGATGCAATGAGGCGGGTGGTGCGGCTCTCAAAGCGCTTTTCCAAGAAATCCGGAACAGTAAAGAGATTGAGATCACGGGAGCATGCACAGAGTTTGCGGCCCAGCAGCCACCAACAAAGAAAGGTAGCCACGGTGACAGCGCTGGCGGCATAGATAAAGTAGAGACCCCATTGCCAGGTCTGACTGACCCAGCCGACCAGGGCCCCGGCACTGACCAGGCTGGTGGTGTATACAAATCCGGCAAAAAAGCCATTGACCTGGCGGCCGGCCACATAGTAGTCTGCGGTATCTTTGGTACGCTGCTCGCCCAGAATGCCGAGCGCGAACATCCCAACGAAGTAGACAAGTATCACAGCCTGTACAATGTAATTCATAGTGCGGGTTCCTTTCCGTCATAAACCGCCGGCCGATTCAGATACGGCGGCGAATCAAAAGCATGGCGACAAATACAGCAGCCTGGATGGCAATGGCAATCCACCAGCCAATTGGCATGACGCTCCCCTCCCTTGATGGAAAACTACCTTTATTTTCACTTTTTCCGGGGCTTTTGTCAATAGCACAAAATCCCCACATGTGTGGGGACTTTGCACTAATATTGAGGTGGTCAAACACCATTTGAATGATGAGGAGATTACTTGGCTTTTACCTTGGCCGGGAAGAACTTTTCGAGCGTTTCGGCCGAGGTGGATTTGGTGCTGTAAGTCACAATAAGGGTGACGATAATCAGCGAGATCAGGCCGATCTGGATGGGAGCAAGACCAAGAGGAGACCAACCGGTAGCGGAACCGATGAGGAACATACCGGCACCGGCTACCATGCCGGCGCAGACGCCGGGGGCATTGAGGCGTTTCCAGTACAGACCGCCATAGAAGCAAAGCGCGAAGGAGAGACCCAGAATACCCCAGGCAGGATACATCAGCAGAGCCAGCATCTCGGGGGGATTGAGGCCCCAAATGATGGAGATGGCACCGATGACGAGTACAGTGATGCGGGCAACGGTCATGCGTTGCTTTTCACTGAGGTTCTTATTGAAGGTGCGGACCAGAATGTCATTTTCCACGGTGGAAGCGCACATCAGCAGCAGGCCATCCATGGTGGACATCATAGCGGCTGCCAGCGCTGCCAGCACCAGACCGCCCAGGACAGGAGGCAGCAGACTATCGATCATCATAAATACGGTCTGATCCGGGGAGGCCAGATCGGGGAACAGAACCTTGCCGCACAGGCCGATGACGATGATGCAGACTTCGATAACACAGACGATACTCATAATCATGGTAAAGCCGCGTTTCTGCTCTTTCGGGCCTTTCAGGGAGTAGAAGCCCTTGATGTAGTTAGGGGCACCCAGCGCACCAAAGAAGTTGTTCATCAGTACGGCAATAAAGGCAGTGGATGTAAGCGCGCTGCCGGTGGTGGGCCAGCTGACGGCACCAATGGGATTGGCGGCGGCGTAGGCTTCGCCCAGGTTGCCGCCTACTGCGATGAGAGCAGTGATGACCAGCGCAGCGATGCCGAACAGCATTAGGCCGCCCTGAACAGCATCGGTGTAAACCACGGCAAAGTATCCGCCAAAGGCAACATAGACGAATACGATGACGCCAAACAGCACTACAGCTGCCTTATAATCAATGCCGGTGACCATATTGAGCAGCAGGCCAGCGGCTTTGAACTGAGAAACCATGAGCGGTACGGTGAAGATGAGCAGGATGAGTCCGGCGATCAGGCGGGCGGTGCGGCTTTCAAAGCGGGCTTCCAGGAAGTCCGGAACAGTCAGCAGATCCAGCTTTTTGGAAAGGCGCATGACCTTGCCGGAAAGCAGCCGCCAGCAGATGTAGGTGGCGATGGTAACGGCACATCCCGCAAAGATGAACCATACGCCGTAGCTGGAGGCCTGACCGGTCCAGCCCACCAGGGCACCGGCGCTGACTAGACTGGACATATACACCAGTGCGGTGATAACGCCGCCCAATCCACGGCCTGCTACATAGTAGTCAGTAACAGTTTTCGATTTCCGATTGGCAATCAGTCCGATGATGAACATCGCGACGAAATAGGCAATCAGAATAATGAGAATCGTCCATTTCATTTTTCATTACCTCTTCTTTTCTTCGTCTTTGTTTTGATAGTGGGGATGCTTAATCATCCTCCGTGATCTTGTTTCTTCCGATCAGCATAAGAACAAAAACGAGGGCCTGTATTCCTACTGCGATCCAAAATCCGGCTGGCATAACAAAACCTCCTTTTACAAAAGCCCCCTTATATGGGGATATTCAGACGAGCCAGAATGTCTGTATTTATGATTATAGCGGGAAAGAAGGTAATAAAAAATGTTCACTTTTGTGCAGTTGATACTCTTTTTTGGCAAATAGAATGAGAATATCAGGCGGATTGACAAGAGAAACTGGCGGATTTAGCACAATGGGTGTTCATTTCTTACCGCTGAGGAGAGAAAATAGTGAAAATGGTTGGATTTATTAGGGAAAACGGCATTTTTGACAAGATTAGTGGATTCTTTGCAATTTACCGCAAAGGATATTATAATAAACAGAAAGAACAAAGCCCACAGGACTGGCGGAGGACAGCGATGAAAGAAGGAAATGCAAAATCTTTGGTAAGAAGGCTGCCGATAAAAAACCGCATTACGCTGATGGTGATTCTGATATCGGTGGTCCCAATTCTCATTATCAGCGTTTTTTCCTATGCCAAGGCCTTTATTTCGGTCCGGCAGACGGTGCGGGCCTTTGCGACGCAGACGCTGACTTCGTTGGAACGGTCCCTTACAAACTTGGCGGATCCTTCGAGGCTGTTGGCCGGAGGGCAGGAAAAACTTCCGGAAGAGGTGCTGAAAACAGAACCTACCGGGCTATTCCAGCAGGAGGCACTGCGCTATTTGACCGGGGTGACGGTGCTGTATCCAGATGGAACGGTGTGCAGCCTCGCCGGGGAAGAGATACTGGCGGTTACGGAATCTGGTGGATGGGCGATAACACAAAATGAGGTGGGAGAGCAACGATTGGCTGTGGCATGGTATGCGACAGACGAGGAGGGAAACGCTTATACGGTGCAAGCTTTGTTTATGCCTCAGATGTTTACCCGCTTGCTGGATATTTATAATGAGGAGAGCTGTAACCGCCTGGTGCTGGTGGATGGGGCCGGTGGCCTGTTGACTGATGACGGAACACCGCTGACGGTGCTGGAAGGGGAAGAGATTCGACAGACAGCATTTGAGGTAAGCGGGGAACCGATTTGCCCCCGGAAGGAGCGCAGCAGCTTTTTATGCTACCTTACGGTGCCGGCATTGGAGGCTACCCTAGTCTTTATAGAGCCCTACACCGAGATGATGAAGCCACTGCAAAGTATCTTCTTTGGGACACTGTTTGGAACGATTCTACTGCTGAATTTTTCGGTGATTGTGATTGATTCCATCGACCGGCCGATGAATGCACTGGTGAAGTCCTTTGGCGACGCGGCGCGGGTGAACTTTGCGGTTACGCAATCTGATGAAAGCCGGGATGAGCTGGGTATTTTGAATCAGGCTTTTAATGAGATCTGTGCGGAAATGCGAGAGGCCCTGAATAAGGTGGAAAAGGAACAGGCGGAGAAACGCCGGGCAGAGATCCGGATGCTGCAGGCGCAGATCAACCCGCACTTCCTATTCAATACACTGGATAGCCTGCGCTTTACCTCCATGATGAATAATGTACCGGTCGTTTCCGATGGGTTGGCAGCGCTTTCTCATTTGCTACGCAGCTCTATCATAAAGGATAATTCCTACACGCCACTGCAAAGTGAGCTGCAAACAGTGGAGGATTATTTGACTTTGCAGCGGATCCGCTGCTGCGAGACCATTGTGCTGAAGACGGAGATCAGCAAGGAAGCTGCAAAGGCCAGTGTGATGCGCCTGCTACTGCAGCCCATTGTGGAAAATGCGGTCATCCACGGGATAAAAGAGAATGTCCCCCTCACCATCCGGTTGAAAGCATGGGTGGGGGAGGAGACACTGTATATCAGCATCATCGATGACGGCAAGGGATTTGACCAAGAAAAAGCTGGCGAGGATGGTGTGCCAAAAAGCAGCAAGATGAGTGGCATCGGCCTGCACAATGTAAAGGACCGCTTGTACCTGTCCTATAAGGATAGACAAAGTTTTTCCATTGGCAGTGTACAGGGCCAGGGAACCAAAGTGCAGATGACGATGCCCTATACCGAGTGGAAGGAGGAGAGCGATGTATAAGGCCATTCTGGTGGATGATGAGAAGATTGTCCGGCTGGCGTTGAAGACCATTGTGGATTGGACTGCGCTGGGCTATACCGTGACCGGCAGTTACAGCAGCGTCAAGACGGCTCTGCTGGAGATAGAGGATGATCCGCCGGATCTCATCATTACCGATATCAAAATGCCGGATATGGATGGTTTGCAGTTTATCCAGCAGGTACGGCAGCAAAACCGGGAATGTGAGATCATTGTACTTACCAACCATGAAAATTTCTCCTACGCGGTGGAGGCGATTCGCCTGGGGGTGATGGACTATGTGGTGAAAACCGATATCTCACCAGAATCTCTGACGACGCTGCTGCAAAAAGCTGTAGAACGATTGGCTAAGAAAAAAGGCGCAGAACCGGTGCCGGTCACTCCTATGACAGAAGATGATTTTCGTGAAATGCAGCGGGTGGTGCAGAGTACGCAGGTGGAGGAGATCCGCTTTTCGGAGCCCTATGCGATTTGTCTGGCCTTTCTGGATCGCTCGGAGAACGAAAATAAGCGGAATGATTCTGGATTCTATAACCTATTGTGTGAAAAGCTGGGGCGACCGGCTTCCACATTGATTCGGTTGGGTCCAGATCAGACAGCAATTGTGCTGATGCCAGGTGAGCAGGAGGCATTCAAACGGGAGGCCCCAACATTTTGTCAAAGAATCAGCGGTTTTTGCCGGGCCTACTTGAACCGGCCGTGCGGTTTTCTGTTCTCGGAGCAATTTGCAGATAGCGGGGGCTTTTTGCAGGAGCTGGAGCGCTGCCGGAATGCGATTCCCTATGTGGTGTTTCACGGGACAGGCCGTCTGACCCGTGCGGCAACGCTGCGGCGGCTTTCCTCGGAGGAGGTGCCGGTGCAGGTGGTATGCCGGCAGCTGAGTGACCTGCTGGAGGCGAAAGACTATACCGGCGCACAGGAGCTATTTTCAACTTTTGGGCGAGGGAAGGAGTTGCGAGCGACAGCACCCGGTCCGGCAGCCCATGCCATGAGCAGCTTAGGCCTAACAGCGTTGCTGGGTTGCTCGGCCTACCTGGGCGAGGAGGAGCGCAGAGCCTTGTGGGAGCAGATGATAAAATGCCGCAGCGTGGATGACTACGAGGCGCATTTTGGCCAGGTGCTCCAGCAGATGGAGCGCTTTGAGAGGAAAAAAGCCGCATTGCTGTGCAAAAAGGAAATGGCACAGATTATACAGTATATCGAAGAAAACCTTTCCCAGCACATTTCCCTGGAAATGATAAGCGAAACGGTGCATATGACCGAAAACTATGTCAGCAGGCTTTTTAAGAGCGAGAGCGGCATGAATGTGGTGAGCTACATCAATATGGAAAAAATGGAACAGGCCCGCAGGCTACTCTCCCGACCGGAAAGCACAGTGCGTATGGCGGCAGGGGAGTTGGGTTACTATGAATCTAGTTATTTCATTAAACTGTTCCGCAAAACATACGGCGTTGGCCCTGGGGAGTATAAAAAGTTTGCCGAAGACCGACAGGCGACCCCGCTACTGAAAACAGAGGAATAAAAAGAGCGAAGTCCTGTGAGGGCTTCGCTTTTTTGGTATGGTGCGCCCGGCATGGGCAACAACTAGGTGTTGTCTTGGGATGAATGGATGCGGCGTAGGTTCCGAATGTACATCTGGAAGCAATGGAAGAAGCCCAGAACGAAGGTGGCCAACCTGAGAAAGCTGGGCGTCCCGGCTGACAAGGCTTACCAGTGGGGAAATTCCAGACTGGGTTATTGGCGTATCGCCGGTAGTCCTGTATTGAAATGTTCCATTACGAACGAAAGACTCGCAGCAGCGGGATACTTTAGTATCCTAAACTACTACGAGTCCTTGCACTTATGCGATTGAACCGCCGTGTACCGGTCGGTACGCACGGTGGTGTGAGAGATCGGCTCTCTATTTACGAGAGCCTCCTACTCGATTTGAGATTTTGTTTGGTTTATGTAATGGAATCCTCCATCAGGCCAAAGCCCGCAACCTCACTGACAGGCAGAGAGAACAGTACGGCGCCGGCTTCGCTGTCGGGACCAGCCTGGTGCAGTACCGACTGCATGATGGCTGCCTTGCGATCGCTTTGCGCCACCATCAGAATAACCTCCTTTTCCGAGGCGATGGAAACATTGTAGAACTTCTTGGGGTTTTGGCTGCCTGAGCCTTTTCCGTGCAGCACCGTACCGCCGGTAGCACCAGCCGCGCGGGCGGCGTTCATCACCTGATCGGTGCGTCCCTCATTTGCAACAATGATGATCAATTCATATTTGCTATTCAGTTCGGGGGTATAGCGGGCAGTCTGCTGCTCGCCGTTATTCAGATATACCAATGTTTTTCCTCCTCCCACGCTTTTGATCGGGACGGCAATGACAATGCCGTGTCCCGGAATACCGATATAGAGCTGCTGCCGCATATTCTTGATGAATTGGCGGGTTTTTTCGGGGTTTGCCACTGTCATGATGACACGTTTTTCAGTGGATTCGATCCCCAAAAGATCCAGCATACTTTGGGCGGCAGTGCCGTGCCCCAGCATAGTGACGGTTTGGGGCAGATCAAGGGCGGCGGCGATTTCGCACACCTGCTCCATTGCAGCAGGGTTAACAACCGAAATGAGATAATTCATACAGGGTTCACCTCCCAAAGCTCAATGATTTCATCATCACCGTAATGTTCACGGGTAAGCTCAGTCGTGGTGCGGCGGCTGTAAATGAAGCCGACCATTTGAATAGAGATGAGAGGCATCATAGCAACCATGGCAACCACGCCAAAAGCATCAATGAGCGGGTTGCCCCCCACCACGGTGGAAGCGCCGATCATGAATTGCAGCATAAAGGTGGCGGTCATGGGCCCGGAGGCTACGCCGCCAGAGTCAAATGCGATGGCGGTGTAGAGATCGGGGACAAAGAAGGAAAGTCCAAGTGCAATGATATAGCCCGGTATCAAGAACCACATGATAGAAATACCGGTGAGTACCCGCAGCATGGAAAATCCCATGGCGAGGGCGATGGCGATGGAAAGGCTTTGTTTGATGGCGCTGCCGGGAATGGTGCCGGCACTGACCTCTTCGATTTGACTTTCCAGTACTGCAACGGCAGGCTCTGCTGAGATGATGAACCAGCCCAGAAGCATGGAAAGGGGAATGAGCAGCCAGCGTGTCCAGCCATCGGCAAGCTCGGCACCCAGCACCTCGCCCAAAGCGGAAAAGCCGACATTAACGCCTGTGAGAAACAGCACCAGTCCCACATATGTATAAAGAATACCGATGACAATTTTGGCAAGGTTGCGATGGGACATGTGCAGAGTAAGAAACTGAAAGGCAAAAAAGATGACGACGATGGGCAGCAACGCAATCGCCATTTCGCCCATATACTTGGGCAGATCATGCAGATAGGCGGCACCAATGGCAGAGGTATTGGCAAAAGATGCAGTGGCGGTTTCCAGCGTACCGCTGCTCTCGGTATAGAAAAAGCTGAGAATAAGTACTGCCAAAATAGGACCAATGGAGCAGAGCGCCACCAGACCAAAGCTGTCGTCCGCGGCATGGCGGTCGGAACGGATGGCGGCCACGCCGACACCCAGCGCCATGATGAAGGGAACGGTGATGGGACCGGTGGTCACGCCGCCGGAATCAAAGGCCACGGAAAGAAATTCCTTTGGCACAAAGGCGGCCAGCACAAAGATGAGCCCGTAGAACGCCACCAGCAGCTTGGGCAGGGCAATGCCCAGCAGTACGTAGCGGTCGCCGGGGGCGATGCGAAAAGCCGCGTCGTCGGCCGAAGGATAGCGGTATTCGTTTTCGTCGGTAAACGGGACCAGAGTAAAGGTCTTGGTGGTGGAATTGTACCCGGCAATGGAAAATTCGTATCCTCCCAGATTGCCCGTGTTGAAATGCACCACCGGCGAAGACGTCCCCAACAGGTATTTGGAGTTACCCTGCTCGTCCGTTTCGTTGAGGTCGAACATCTCCAGGTCGGTAAATTTCAGTTCGTCCTGCGGATCGACAGAACTGACCGTCCCTTCGCGAGAAGGGTACACCTGGTCGAAGATCACCGCCCCTTCGATCAGG
>USBC01000011.1 GCA_900552845.1 uncultured Oscillospiraceae bacterium
GGCTGACCGTGGTTCCTGCCAGCTGACGCGGCTCGAACACTGCCGTCGGTGTCAGGGCTCCGGTGCGTCCCACCTTGACCTCGACATCCAGAAGGGTGGTGATCTTCTCCTCCGGCGGATATTTAAATGCCACCGCCCATTTCGGGAATTTTGCGGTTGCACCCAACTGTTCCCTTTGGCGAAGGTCGTCCACCTTCACCACCGCTCCGTCAATATCAAAGCCGTAGCTTCCGCGGTTTTCTCCAATCTTGCGGATTTCGTCCACCGCCTGCTGGATGGTGCTGACCTGACGGTAGGACGGGGAAACCTGAAAGCCCAGCTCCTTGAGCAGGTCCAAGGATTCCTTGTGTCCTGCAACCTCCAAGCCCTGTGCCTGCTGAAGATTAAAGACAAAAATATCCAGTCCGCGCTGTGCGGTCACCTTTGGATTTTTCTGTCGCAGAGAGCCTGCCGCCGCATTTCGAGGGTTTTTGGCAGGTGTTTCCTCCCGCAGCTCTTGCTCTCGAACCAGTCGTTGAAAGCTTGTAACCGGCATATAAACCTCACCGCGTACCTCCAATAACGGCAGCGCCTTAGGCAGTCGCAGGGGGATACTGCGAATGGTGCGCAGATTCTCGGTTACATCTTCTCCGGTAAAACCGTCGCCTCTGGTTGAACCGATTGTCAGTTCTCCGTTGTGATACTCCAGCGAAACGGAAAGCCCGTCGATTTTCTGTTCCACAACATAGATCGGATTGGGAACGACCTCACGTACACGTGCGTCAAACGCACGCAGTTCATCAATAGAAAAAACATCTTGCAAAGAACCCATTTGCACCTTGTGAGTTACCTCACGAAATGTATTCTGTGCCTTGCCTCCCACACGCTTAGTAGGGGAATTGGGAGATGCATACTGGGGATACTGTTCCTCCAAATCCATCAGACTATGGATCAGCCGATCATACTCGTAATCCTCCAGTTCCGGTGCGTCCAAGTCGTAGTACAGATGCATATGGTACTCGACCTGCTTTTCCAGCTCCCGCATTTTTTGGCGAATGCTCTCGCTCATCTGCACACCTCCCCAATTTAACTAATATATTATAGCAACTTTGCCGTTCAAATACAATATTTCTTTCCTTTATTTTTCAGTCTGCAAATGCCCCGTAATCCTGTATCATTCCTACCAAATCATCTGTTCCGCCATACACCTCGGTGTAAGCATCCGGCACCAGCCCCACGATGATAGTTTCTGCCAATATAATATTACTTTGAGCTTGACTGCTGATCCGGTATCCCGGCAGCAGCGACAACATATCTACAGTAACCTGTAATTGAATGCGGTGTCTCGTCTGGTTGATGCCCGCCTCGTCGAATTGGTTGATGATCTTCGTCTTGACCAGCCCTACCGGACGCAGCCGCAGCGTCACCAGCGGTCCCCGACCCGCAAGGAACTGCACCCCTGAAAGACTGCCCAGCGGCAGCTGCAGCGTTATTTGCCTTGTCTCCTGCAATGTCTGCAATATCTTTTCTAACAGCTCGCCCTGCAGTCGATTGATAAGTACCGTATCTGTCGTCAGCGCAGTAGTTTCGCCGTTTAGATTCTGCTGCAAACTGACAAATGACTGATAGCGCAGCCCGTCCTCCTCTAAAACCTCCAAAACAGCCCGCTGAATCATGCGATTCACTGCTATTTGGGTTTGGCTGGCAGCAGATGCCTTTACCATAGGTCGGATTCCCAAGTCCAGCCCGATGAATGTCCCAAGCAGAATCAGCAGTGCCAGCGCCCTGCCCCACTTTATATTCCGCATTTTTCGGTGATTTGCTCGGTGCTTTATCCTCACGGCGGCACTCCCCCTTTTTACGCAGTATATTCCTACAGAGGGCGCTTTGTGCCGTGCTGCCGCCTTTTTGCATAGGATACCGCAAGGAGGTGAACCTATGCAGGAAATGATCTTTCAGGCACCGCAGGGTTATCCCATGCCGGAGCGCCTGTGCTACAATGCCGCCGATCTGCGCCTGTTGACCGAGCTGTATTCCGGCAGGGAAAGCGAACTATCTGCCACGATGCAGTACAGCTACCAAAAAACCGTTTTGTATCAATGCAAACCGGAAATCGCAGAAGCAATCGAAAAAATCAGCATAGTGGAAATGCATCATGTATCGTTATTGGGGAAGTGCATTGTACTGATGGGCGGGGATCCGCAGTTTATCCGTCCGGCGCAAAAGCAATACTGGCACGCAGGTCTGATCAACTATGCCACCGACCCCTGCAGCCTGCTGTTGTGTGATATGCGTACCGAGCTGGATACTGCCGACCGGTACCGCGCCGCCGCTCGACGCTGCTGCAATGCTGCCCTTCGACCGTTATTGGAACGCATTGCAGATGATGAAACCCTGCACGCCGAGTGCTTTCAGCGGCTTATCCACACGGCAGGCTGCTGCCGCTGAACGGCAAAAACCGGAACCCCACAAAGAGGTTCCGGTTTTTGCATTATGTATTCACAAGAGAAAAGTCTTTCACTTTATCAGTCAGCGAGCATCTCGTACAGCTCAGCCTCAATGTACGGACCCCACCACTCAAGGTAACCCTTCTTAGTAGGATGGATCGCGTCGCTCATGTAGGATCTCCACAGAGAATCGCCGGTCTTAACATTCTCGTACATCGCATCATTATGCCACAGATCCAAAACGGTGAAGTCATCGCCCCACTTTTCGTCGAGCTGGTGGCAGCGCTCGATCATGGTCTTGTAAATCTCTGCATTCTGTCCGCCGGAATAGGTCATCTCATCTTCGAAATAAGTACCTGTGATGACCAAAACGCGAGCACCCCAAGTTTCCTTGGCGTAGGCAATGATAGCTTCCAGCGCACCGGTGGTGGTTACTTCATCAAAGGTCGCAGGATCAAAGCTGTCGCTTACTTCACCTGTCTCGCACTGACCCTTAGAGTCGTTGGTGGAAAGCTGAACTACAACCAAATCCAGATCCGGATCGGTTTCGGCAGTATGGTTGCGCAGACGGTTGATATAGGACGAGTCAGCCGAAATGGAACCAGCAACACCGCCGCCGATAGAACCGTCGATGGAAGCAAGGAAGGTAGAGATCGTGCCATCAAGCGCATCAATCCAAAGAGCCGGAGAGGTATTGCGAGCGCCAAAGCCCTGGAATACCGAGGAACCCAGCCACAGCAACTTCTTGCCCTTGATGGGACTGTCGGCATTCATGGTAACATTTTCAGGATTATAGGTATCACTGTTACCTTCATTCTTCATGCCGGTAACTGCAAACAGCTGCTGAACAGTGCTGGCGCCAACTACAATAATAATAGCAAGGATAGTAGCTAGAATGCGCAGAATGACTTTCTTGGTGGTGCGGCTGATCTTCTTCTTCGCAACCGCCTCACGGGTCACGACAGGCTCCGTCTTGGGACGTGCAGGAACAGCCTTACCGGCAATAACATTCTCCAGCGCCGCTTCCATTACAGGGGTCCACAGAGCATAGCCTTTCTTGGTGGGGTGGATCTGATCGTTCATGCAGGAACGCTTCTTCGCTTCCTTGGTGTTCAGCTCGCGGTCATTCCACAGGTCGATAACAGCGATGTCCCACTTTTTGGCGATGGCATACAGCGCATCGACCATGTCCTTATACTCGGGGGAAGCATACTCGGGGTTGGTAAAGAACGCCACCGGGCAGTTCCAGGTCTTCTTGGCGTAGTCGATGATGTACTCGATCGCGCCGCAGACAGTCTTGGTGTCAAATGCTTCGCCGGCAGCTGCTACCTTGCCCAAAGGCTTTTTCTTGGTAGCGTCATTGGTAGAAAGCTGGCAAACAAACAGGTCGCAGGGGGTCTTTGGATCCAGCGCCTTCAGACGAGCCACATAGCTCTTGGCGTTGTCATCTACCAGCGTGGTGCCGCTCACCGCTTCCTTTACACATTTGGCGCCGGTGCGGGCAGCGATCATGTCAACAAAAGACTTGCCATAGGCAGCAAAGCCCTTGGTGACGGAAGAACCGAGGAAAACGATGTTTTTGCCCGCGAGAGAACTGTTTTTCACCTTTTCCAAACTATCGGGATTGTACTTTCCACTTAAATTGCCTGCGTTCAGCAAACCGAACACGCGAATAAGAACGATGACCAGAATGACCGCCAGCACAATCAGCAGCATGGTAAGACCATACTCCATAACACCGCTGGTGCAGTATTCCTTACATACCTGCGCTGTTACACCCAGGGCAGAAGACACTGCCTTAAAAATTGGGGCGAGCAAGGACGAATAGAAAATCGCACGCCAAAAACTCAGCATAATTTCCTCCTTTTCGCTGCTATAAACCTTTTCTTGGTCTCTCGCAGCTACTTTACCTTCATTGTCAATATTTTGTTTATTTTATGGTTGGTCGACCAATTTAATTAAAATATAAGCATTCACCTATCAATTGTCAATACACTTATTTGATTTTTTATGTTTTGATATAAGCATTCCGTTATTAGTTGTGCAATATTGCCTAATTTTTTCTCGCAACAAAACAACAATACAATTTGAAAACGCTGTTATGCATCTCCTGCTGCTTCTCGTCTGTGCCACCGCACGCTGGTTCCCAAAAGAAAAACGGCTCACTTTTAATGAACCGTTTCAAACATTAAATTCAGTCTCGCAGCAGACGCACCGCCTCGTTTAACTGGCCCACCGACAGGAACTCCGCCTCTGGGTAGTCTGCTGCGTTCATCGTCTTCATCGAGCTTTTCGGCAAAAGAAAACGCCGGAAGCCCAGTCGGTAGCCCTCCCCTACCCGCTGCTGCACCTGCGGCGTGGAGCGGATCTCTCCTGCCAAGCCAATCTCGCCCAACAGCAGCATATCATCAGGAATCACCTTGTCCAACAGGTTGCTCAGTACCGCCATCACCACCGCAAGGTCGGCGGATGGCTCGTCTGCCCGCATACCGCCCGCCGCATTCACAAAGACATCAAGATTGCCCATGTAAAAGCCCGCGCGCTTTTCCAGCACAGCCAGCAGCATCGCCGTGCGGTTCATATCAAAGCCGGTTGCTACCCGCCGCGGATTGCCAAAGCTGGTTTTGGTCACCAGCGCCTGTATCTCCACCAAAATGGGGCGTGTACCCTCCATCAGGCAGGTAATGCAGCTTCCGCTGCAGTCCAATGGTCTGCCGGAAAGCAATGCCTCACTGGGGTTCGGCACCTCACGCAGACCGTTCTGCCCCATCTCAAAAACACCGATCTCGTTGGTGGAGCCAAAGCGGTTTTTATTTGCCCGCAAGATGCGGTAACTCAGGTTCTTATCTCCCTCAAAGTACAGCACGGTATCCACCATATGCTCCAGCACCTTGGGGCCCGCAATGTTGCCATCTTTGTTGACATGCCCCACTATAAACAGCGGGATCTCCTGTCCCTTGCAGGTATCAATGAGCAGCAGCGCAGATTCTCGCACCTGCGATACGCTGCCCGGTGAGGAGCTGACACCGGCGACTGAAAGGGTTTGAATGGAATCTACCACCACAATATCGGGCTTGTTCTCCAGTATCGTCTCACGGATCTGCTCAGCGTCGGTAGCAGCAGTCAGCAACACACGCTCGCCGTTTACGCCAAGGCGATTGGCGCGCAGCTTTATCTGGCGGGGGCTTTCCTCCCCTGAAATATACAGTACCGTCAGGTCATTATCCAGTGTTCGGCACATCTGCAGCAGCACCGTGGATTTCCCGATGCCGGGATCACCGCACACCAGGATCGCCGCGCCGGGCACTATGCCGCCGCCCAGCACACGGTCCAGCTCCTCCATGCCGGTGTGGTACCGCACCGATTCATCGGCACGGACAGTATCTAATGCCATCACCGGCGAAGCCTCCCGCTGCATCGCAGGCGCTCCCTTTTTCTCTTTTCCTATTATGCGAGTCTCCTCCACCAAAGTGTTCCAGTTACCGCAATCAGGACACCGCCCCTGCCATTTGGCGCTCTCATAACCGCACTCGGTACAGACATAAATACTCTTCTCTTTTATTTCTTTTACTGCCATGCTGTTTCCTTTCTTTGCGCTGCTATCCCCGCGGGGAGTGTTCGTATTCCATCAATGAGACGGTAATCAAAAAAGCCAGCATACCCTGGTATTTCTCCTGCTGCAGATCTTCCATATCCTTTGGGTTTGATAAAAAACCGCATTCTACCATCACTGAGGGGTTGGCTCTGTTGTTATTCAAGATAAACAGTGATGAATCTGCTTCCTTAATCTTGCGTTTATTGTCAGTCTGCAAGTATGTCGCTATATTCTTTTGGATCAGCTCCGCCAGCTCTCGGCTGCCGTCCGCTTTGCCATAAAAGACCTGTGCTCCATGCACATAGGATTGTGAAAAATGGTTCTGGTGAATACTCACCCCTACCGAATTAGGGGTCCCTTCCATGATCTCTAATCGATTTTTCAAATCGCTGCGTTTCTGCGCCCGAACCGTTCCAGCGCTTTCATCTGCAAGCAGCGAATCATTCTCGCGGGTCATCACCACACGGTATCCCATCAGTGTTAAAAGATCGCGCGTCTTTTGAGCAATTAACAAATTGATCTCACTCTCACGCACCCCCGCGGCGGTTGCTCCGCCGTCCATACCACCGTGACCGGCGTCCAGCACCACTACCGGCATATTATCCACTGCACCGGATTGCACTTGCTGTGCCAGTTGATCGTTTAACCCTGTAAGAAAATACCCGGCTGCCACCACAGTCATCGAAAATGCAAAGATCATTACTGCTCTGTGCCATAGCTTCTCCATTCCATCACCCCGTCCCAACTTATGCAGTGGGGGTTCTCGCTATGTCCTATACTTCTATTTTATCAGAAATGATCCAGTGGTTCAATAGAGAAAAGAACAAATTTTCGCCATCTGCTTCTAAAGTCGTTCGCGAGGGATCCACGCGGTAAAAGCGATCAAACAGATTATTCGTAAGCGTCAAAGCCGTTGTGTACGGCATCAACGGAAAACTGATTTCTTTGAAAAAAAGCTGTCAACGCCTCTGCCAAATCCCGTTCGTCCTCCGCAATTAAAAGCCGCATTACGGTCCCCTCTTTCCCTTTCGGTTCTGTTTACCATTATGTCTTTTTTAGCTAAAGCGAAGCTAAAGAGCCAGTGTATCGCTTTTGCGTTGAATAGAGCTGAGTATTCCTCATAATATATGGGGTTTTCTGTAAACCGGAAATGTTGTCCGCCACTTTGCATTGTTTTCGCACGGCTTGTCACCTTTGTGTGTTTTCTTATCTTATAAATAATAACAGAACTATGCCGGACTATCAACCCGGCAGCGGATCAGTTAGAAAAGACCCCGCCAAGAGCAGCAGTTCTTGGCGGGGCTTTTATATGTGCGGTCTGTCTTTCCTACGGTATGAAGGCTATATCGCGCTATTTTACGCAGTAATTGCTACCCAATAATAGTAAGCCGTTAATTATTAGGGTATTTGACATATGGCAAGAAACTGCTCCAGCGTAGTTTTTGCAGAAGGAAGTCTCACTTCTGGAACTTATTATGCTGTTTTAATCAAACGAAAACAAAAAACCTTCCCGTAATCAGTTCCCCAATGTAGATTGCCACAATGATTGTTGATAAAGCGGCGGCAACCCACAGTTCGGTTTTCTTTTTTGTATGTATGGATTCTTCTGCCGGATTGAAGGCTTTTAACCAGATGTAAGCCAATGAGCACAGCCATTGAGATAAGAGGAGAGCGCCATACAGATAATCTGTTGGCATAATCCCATCTTTCTCCATGTGACCATATGCCCATAGCTGTGCAAAAAAAGCTACCAATAGCATTCCAGTTAGTATATCATGAATGTTCTTGGTGTATTTCATTTTGTTTCTCCTCTTGATACGATACGATGTTATGTTGTTCGGTAGTGCTTTTTTCGGTGAGGGCTTGCCTACTGTATTGGACTCGTCTCCTTTCCGATTAAGAAAACAGACTTGTAAATATACTCAAAATAATCCACTGAAAGAAAAATAATCTATATAAATATAATAACATGAAAAGAAACAAGAAGCAAGGAATAGAAAAAAACAGCTGCAAATGCAAGAACGGCAACTTTGCTTTTCGCTATACCCCGATTGTCGCGGAGTTGAGCAGCCGATTTAAGCCCGCAGATAAAGCATCTATTTGTTGGTATCTTTAGATATAAAAAGAAAAAACCCTCTCTTGCCTTAACAGGCAAAAGAGGATTTGTTTGGAGCGGGTTACGAGGCTCGAACTCGCTACCTCCACCTTGGCAAGGTGGCGCTCTACCAGATGAGCTAAACCCGCATATTTTATGGCGACCCGGATGGGGCTCGAACCCACGACCTCTAGCGTGACAGGCTAGCGTTCTAACCAGCTGAACTACCGGGCCATTGGTGGGAACAACAGGGCTCGAACCTGTGACCCCCTGCTTGTAAGGCAGGTGCTCTCCCAGCTGAGCTATGCTCCCACATCGGCTTGTCCTCCGGCGGATATTTCCGCAGGCGACGAAATTGATTATACTATATCTATGCCGTCTTGTCAACCGTTTTCCCTTATTTTTTTGAATTTTTTCGATCTTTTTTTCCAAGCATTTCGGCATCTCAATTTCCCAAATACGCTACCGGTCGTAGGGTTTCTACCAATCGTTCCCCAACCCCTTGAATATTGCGGAATTCCTCCCAATTTTGAAATGAGCCATGTGCCGCGCGATATTGCAGGATCCGTTCCGCTAAAACTTCACCGATTCCGGGAAGTGAAATCAATTCTTCTTGATCCGCCGAATTGATGTCTGTAGAGCCCAACCTCAGAAACTCGTCCAGCTCCTGCGGCACCACAGTCGTCTGCGGTTCAAACGGCATCTCCTCATATGGATCCTCTCGCAGCGGAATCATAAGTAAAGCTGCGCACAGTAAAAGGGCAGTCACCAGCAATATCCTGTCCAAACGACGCAGTAAAAGACGATATCCTGCCATAGGAAGCCCTCCATCCATTGCAGCAGCATCGTAAAATCCGCCCGACACCGTTCTTGCGGCATCGGGCGGCGCCGCTCAATTTACTTCTTCAGCAGTTCCTTTGCACGGGCGGCAATATTCTCCGCTGTAAATCCAAATTCTTCCAGCAGCTTTGCCCCGGGACCGGAATGACCGAACTGATCATTGACGCCAAGGCGACTCACCTTACAGGGTGCTTCCTCGGCAATCGCCTCCATCACCGCAGATCCCAAGCCACCAATAATGGAATGTTCCTCGCAGGTGAGAATACGACCTGTCTCGCAACTTGCCTTTATCATCAGTTCCTTATCAATCGGCTTAATGGTATGGATGTTGATAATGCGGGCGTCAATTCCCTCAGCAGCCAATAATTCACCGGCCTTGATTGCTTCCCCGACCAAAATACCGGTCGCCACAATGGTCACGTCTTTGCCGTCTCGTAGAGTAATTCCCTTGCCCATCTCAAATTTGTAGGTTTCAGCGTCGTTGAAAATCGGCGCTGCAAGACGACCGAAACGCAGATAAACAGGACCGACGTACGCAGCAGCTGCTCTTACAGCGGCTTTTGCCTCTACATCATCGGCAGGATTGATGACAACCATGCCGGGGATCGTGCGCATCAGCGCAATATCTTCATTGCATTGATGGGTTGCGCCGTCCTCACCCACTGAGATACCGGCATGGGTCGCACCAATCTTGACGTTAAGGTGGGGATAACCGATGCTGTTGCGAATCTGCTCATAAGCGCGTCCGGCTGCAAACATCGCAAAGGTGCTTGCAAAAGGAATGTACCCGCAGGTGGAAACACCCGCCGCAGCAACCATCATATTACCCTCGGCAATACCGCAATCAAAGAAACGGTCTGGGAACGCCTTTTTGAATACTCCGGTCTTGGTTGCCCCGGCAAGATCCGCATCAAATACAACGATATTGGGGTTTTGCTGTCCCAACTCTACCAGTACTTCGCCGTAGCTGTCTCTGGTTGCCTTTTTCATTATCTCTGCCATCTTACCGCACCTCCAGCTCTTTCATGCCCTGCTCATACTCGGCGTCGTTGGGGGCCTTTCCATGCCAGCTCGCCTGATCCTCCATATAGCTTACACCCTTGCCCTTTACCGTCTTGGCAATGACCGCAGCCGGTTTTCCGGAAGTCTTCATCACTTTTTGGAAGGTCTCCTCCAGTGCGGCAAAATCATGTCCGTCACAGCAAATAACTTCAAACCCAAAGGCACGGAATTTCTCATCAATGGGATAAGGGGAGGAAACCTCACCGATGCGCCCGTCGATCTGCAAATCGTTATTATCGATAATAAAGCACAGATTATCCAGCTTATAGTGGTCAGCAAACATCGCTGCCTCCCATACCTGACCTTCTTCGATCTCACCATCGCCCAAAATGGTATAGACACGATAATCCTTCTTGCTCAATTTACCGGCAAGCGCCATACCGCAGGCAGCGCTCACACCCTGCCCAAGCGAGCCGGCAGAGAAATCAATGCCGGGGGCCTTGTTCATGTCTGGGTGTCCCTGCAAACGAGAGCCAATTGCACGGAAGGTAGTCAGCTCCTCCTTCGGGAAAAAGCCCTTCACCGCCAGCATAGCATATAGTGCAGGGCAGGTGTGTCCCTTACTCAATACCAACCTGTCACGATCCTCCCAGCGGGGGTTCTTGGGATCCACCCTCAGAATCTCACTGTACAGGTAAGTGATAATATCCGCTACCGAAAGAGACCCGCCCGGATGACCCGAATTAGCGGCATGAACCTCGGTCAAAATTCCGCGGCGCACCTCGGTGGCGGTCGCTTTCAGTTGCTCCAGTTTTTCCTGTGTCATAGCTACCTCCGATTACACGATTTACTCTTTGCTTATTTTTTTCAGCAGCACCGTAAAGTATTCCGGCAGTGCCGAATCTAATTCCATATATTCACCCGTTCTCGGGTGGATAAACCCTATTTTTTTTGCGTGCAAGCATTGTCCCTGCAATCCGCAGTCCGGTCTGCCCGCCGCATACACGGGATCTCCCACCACAGGGTGACCCATATACGCCATATGAACACGGATCTGATGCGTTCGCCCTGTCTCAAGCCGACACCGGATATGCGAAAAGCCCGGATATTCCATTAGCACCTCGGCATGCGTCACTGCATGCCGACTGTTTTCCTCAGTCACGCACATTTTCTTTCGGTCAAGTCTGTGCCGCCCGATAGGTGCATCTACGGTAAAACGGTTTTCTTTAAAATGCCCGTAAACAACGGCTTCATATTCGCGAGTAAAGCTGTGAGCCTTTATCTGCTCGGCAAGCCCTCGGTGCGCAAAATCATTCTTTGCCACGATCAAAAGACCGCTGGTATCTTTGTCGATACGATGTACAATACCGGGACGGATCTCCCCATTAATGCCGGAAAGACTATCTCCGCAATGATACAAAAGAGCATTCACCAATGTACCGGTATAATTGCCGGCTGCCGGGTGAACCACCATTCCCTTTGGCTTATTCACCACCAGCAGGTCATTGTCCTCAAATACAATGTCCAGCGGAATATTCTCTGCTTGCGTACCGGTCGGAACCGGTTCGGGCAGAAAAATCGAAATCTCGTCGCCTGCTCGCAGAGTATCCTTTTTCCCAGCCGACACACTGTTCCGCAGAATTCTTCCCTTTTCTGCAAGCGTCTGTATCTGGCTTCGGGAAAGCTCCGGCGCCAGCAATGCCAAACCTTTATCCAAGCGGCAGCCAGCTGCATCTTCCGTTACGATCAGTTCACGACGTTCCACGCTTTTTCTCCTTTTTTCCGTCAATGAACAGAATATAAATCACCAGCAGCGCCACACCGACAGTAATCGAAATATCCGCCACATTAAAGGTTGGGAATCGATCCCAAAATGCAAAGCGAATAAAATCCACCACATAGCTCTGCGCCACGCGGTCGATCAGGTTCCCAATACCGCCGGAAACCACCAGCGTCAACGCCAGAAAAGCGACATTCGGTATCTTGCTGCGCTTTACAGCCATGTAAATAATGATCGCCAGCAGCATTACGGCAGTCGCTGCAATCAGTAGTGTTTGCTTGCCGGAAAGCATTCCCCATGCCGCACCGTCGTTGCCGTTGGGCAAATAATCAAAACTGAAAAGATGCGGTACCACTGGCACCGTGCCGGCGTTCGTCAGGTGATTGATCGCCCACTGCTTACTCCATTGATCCAATAGCAGCATCAGCACACCAAGCGACATCGAAATTATTTTGAACATATCAATACCCTCAAAAGTCTGCGATCCGTTGTACACAGACCGCAGACTATTTTAGCTTTTATTAAAAGTCTTCGTCCTCATCGTCCATGAGATTGAAATCATTGCCGAATTTCAGCCCCTCGAACTTACTGCGGCGATCGCTGTCTTTCTGATCGCCGGTCTCAAAATTGAGGATCTTCTGCTTTGTCTTTTCAAATTCAGCAAAAATATCTTTGCCCGCCTCCGGAATATCATCTACAGGCTCAGCATCAGAAACGATGAGTTCCTCAACAATAGGTTCCTCGTCATGCTCTGCGGTTGCTTCCTCGGCTGCCACAACCGTCTCCTCAGGAACGGCGTCGGACGCTCCCGAATCCTCTGGCGCCTCACATATCTCCGCCACAGAGGTCTCCTCCGGAGTGGGCTCCTCTGCAGCAGGCTCCTCAACAGGAGTACTGTCGGTCACGGGAATACGGGTCACAAGCTCAATATGCTCACGGTACAGTTCGATGAGCTTGGCTTTAAAGTCCGCCGCCGCAGTTTGAACACGGATCAATTCGTCCTTTTCATCTTCCACCTTTTTACGAGCTTCCTCAACAATATGCGCCGCCTTTACAGAGGCCTCGCGCATTGTGATCTCAGCCTTGTTATTTGCATTCTTAATAATGCTGTCGCCCATCTTCTGTGCGCCTAACAGCGCCTCACGCAGGCTATCTTCGTCATCACGGTATTTCTGCAGGCTGTCAGCAAGCACACCTATCTTGTCCTCCAATGCCTCATTCTGCTCCTGCAAATCCTTTATAGTATCCAAAAGCTTATCAATGTAGGAATCCACTTCCTCGCTCTTGTAGCCGGAAAGTCCTTTGCTAAACTGCGGATGCTCCAACCGATCGGTCATTTTCAGTACCTCCCCATGGTCGTCTGTATTGTTTTTTCGTTTTTCCTTGTTACAGATACAGCCCGCTGTTTTCCAGCTCGTCCAGCAAGCTGTCTCCCATTACCCCGACATTATAAGGGGTGATGATATAGGTTGAGTTCGCCACTTTTTTAATCTGACCGCCGTTGGCATATGCAACGCCGCTTAAAAAGTCCACCAATCGGCGGGCGATCTCTCGATTGGTCGATTCAAGATTAAGCACAACGGTACGCTTTGCCAGCAGATGATCCGCAATACCGGAGGCGTCCTCAAATTTTTCCGGTTTTACCAACACCACCTGCAGCTGCGTGGTGGTATTGATATTGACGACCTTATTATCCTTTCTGGGGGCAGCAGACGGCTTTTCCATCGGCTCTGCTCTGCCGGAGCGATAGTCGGACTGAACGGAAAATCCATCAAAAGGATCGTCCTCCTGCTCCTCGATCTGCTCGTTTTCCTCGAAATCGTCCTCAAAATCTTCTTCGCCGATCCCCATAAAGTCCTTGAATTTATTGATGAAACTCATAGTGGTCCTCCTTGCGCAGAAAGTTTTATATATAGTTCTATTATCCCATTCTTTGTGGTTCCTGTCAATGAGTTACCACAAGAAATTGTGTTTCTCTCTTTCATTTCTCAAAGGTCGCTCAAAGGCATTCCGTCATACAGTTCATTTTTGCTGTTCACCAGCTTATCAAAAATATTAAGCTCACGCTCGCCTGTGTAATTCAATCGACTCAGGTAGTAGGTATCGCCCTCGTAGATAATGTCCACCGTTTTAAATTTGACGCTGTACCCGTTATCGACATAAACACCCTTTACGCCGTCAACGATGCGCAAATACTCTTTATCGAACCGTACTCCCGTATAGCTTTCTGAGGACAGTCTCACAGTCGCCACACGACGGGAAACGGTATCTGCCGTCACAGTGTTGCCCTTAATCACCAGCATCATCGAACTACCGTCATCGGAAAGCTCTGTGCGCATTATTGTTCCCTGTGCAGCACCGCCCCCAGGAAAACTCAACAAAACGCTGCTGCCCGCCGGATAGCTCTTGTGGTCACGGCTACTGATCGTCAGGGCAAAATACCATTCGGAGCCTGAAACGATTTTTCCAAATCCGTTATCTTCCGGATTGTCAGCACTCAAAAGTGCCATCAGTTCATCACAGTCCATGCTTTCCAACCGAGCCGGAGTCATGCTCCCCTCCTGCCCGTCAGTCATGCTGCTGAAGTATCCTTCCTGCGTGCTGAAAACAGCCTCTCCGGAGCCTGCATTTTCGGTTTTTACGGATAACTCGGCAATGCGTCTCTCTATTGTCGCCGTCCCACCGGTAATTCCGCTGCTCAGATTGATTTCCTCCTGCAGTCCAAGCGCCAGCCTGTCCAACTCATCATAGCGTTCCAACGCCACCGCTGCGGCAAGTTTTTGCAGGGCTATATCAGTATTGCGGGTCAGGTCGCTCACCACAGGTGTGTTACTGCTATTAAGCTGATTCAATACCCGTTGCAGCATGGTCAGTTCTTTTTCAGCTTCCGCACGCTGCTCCGCCAAATCGGCGCTCAATGCGTCACTGTACCGGTACGCAAGCACGCTGCCCACTCGAACCTTTTCTCCGTCCTGCACTGCATATCTCAGATTATTGCCTTCCGTCTGCTCCAAGCTTTTTTCCTCTCGGAAAAAGACGCCCTTGGCTATGGTTGAATGATATACCGTATAGCGGTAAACATTTTCGGTAGAATAATCACTAAAAAAATGGCGGTAGACGTGGTAGCCTGTAAATACCAGCAAAAAAGTCGCCATAATAAATGTCAGCAACCTGCTTATCCCGTTCTGCTTCACGTCTTAGCCTCCTTTTCCAGTATTTCCATTGCTTTATCCTGTACTGTTTTACCATTTAACAAAGCATCCGGCTCAATCCAGAGCACTCTTTTATCCGCTCCGAACCAGGTCAACTGCCGTTTGGCATAACGGCGAGTACTCTGCTTCAACCGTTCCAATGCCTCCGCCAGCGTTTCATCTCCGTCCAGCCAGCCATACAGTTCTTTGCAGCCGATCGCCTGTGCAGCCGTTGCAGTCAATCCCTTCTCACGCGCCGTTTTCACTTCCTCCGGCAGTCCCATCTCTACCATCTTGTCCACTCGTTGGTTTATACGCTGGTAAAGTTTTTCGCGATCCTGATAGCGCAACCCCAACTCAATTACATGATAGGGACACGGTTCTCTCCGGCTATCCGCTTCATGCTCCCGTATCGAGCGCCCGCTCACCTCCATCACCTCGATGGCACGAATGACACGTCCGACATTATTAGGGTGGATACGCCTTGCCGTTTCAGGGTCAATCATCTCCAAACGCTTCCAAAGGGCATCGTTACCCTTCTGCTCTGCAAAAAGGCGCAGTCGTTCCCGCAGCAGCTCATCACTCGGTATGGTTTCACTGTACTGTACATTGTCTATAATTGCTTTAACATATAGTCCTGTTCCGCCGCACAAAATCGGGGTCTTTCCACGATTCATAATTTCATTGATAGTGGCACGCGCGAGCACTGCGTAGTCTGCCACAGAAAAAGGAGTTTCCACCGGCACAAAGCCAATGAGATGGTGTGGAACCGCTGCAAGTTCCTCCGGCAACGGCTTTGCCGTAGCAATATCCATACCCTCATAAATCTGCATACTATCGGCAGAAACGATCTCGCCGTTCACCGCTTTTGCCAAATCAATGGCAAGCGCTGTTTTTCCAGAGGCGGTCGGACCAACCACAACGATCAGCGTATTCGGCTGAAGCCGCACAGCGCTCCCTCCTTAAAAAAAATCAAACAATCCGTCCAAACATTCTTTCCAATTCCCGACGGGTAATAACAACCGCCACCGGTCTGCCGTGCGGACAGTTGCGAACTGTCGGATCCTCTTTCAGCAATTTCAGCAGCTCCTGCTGTTCCCTTTCCATTGAAGGTCTGTTCCCTTTGATGGCAGCCTTGCACGCCACGGAATGATACAGGTCGTCATATATCGCTTCCTCGTCCATGCCGCCACGATGCAGCAGCCTCTCGCACAGCTCGGTCAATAGATCTTCCGCTGCAATATTCTCTAAGACTGCGGGGACCTCCCGAACCCGTAAGCAGCCGTCGCCAAAATCCTCTACGGCAAAGCCTGCGCGGTCAAAGCAGTCAAGACTTCTCATGGCAGCATCGTACAGCTCCTTTGGCATCATTACTGTCAGCGGGGTCAACAGCACCTGCCGCTCCACCGAACCGTTTTGGTGCTGGCGCTTCAGTCGGTTAAAGAGAATTCTCTCGTGCGCTGCGTGCTTATCAATAAGAAGCATTTCGTTACCGCATTCCGCCAGCAGATATGTGGAAAATACCTCACCGATCAAACGATAATCCGGCTCCTGCTGCACAAGCGGCTTCTCTCTCTCCGGCTCCACAGTCTCTGATAGTGCCGTTATGGTAGCCGCCAACTCTTGCCGCGGCTCAGCCAGCGGTTCATTGCGTTTTCTGTTCTGCGCCGTTTCAATTGTATAGTCGATTTCCTTTACAGGTGCGTTTTCTTCTGCTTCAGGTGCGATCGGCAGACTCTCTGACTGCTCAGGCTCCCATTTTCTCGGTTCCACCGGTGGTTGAGCCCCCATACCATAGCTTGTACCCTTTGGCGGCAGATTTTTGCGGTAATCACTGCCTCCGCCGCCGCTTTGCAGCACGCTGCAGCTGCCCACACCGCCATAATTTTTTTGATATGGCAAGCTGCCTGCCAACATGCGGTACTGCTCTGCTGTCATACGGGTCTGAGTTCCCTCTGCGGGGCGGTTATAAAGATCAAATTCACTAAAACGTTTCCCACCCACATCGCGCACGGCAACGGTACGATTCATATTGCTCAAAGCGCCGCGGCAGGCATTCACTACCGCATCAAAAACCGATCGCTCGTCGCTCAGCTTTACCTCCAGCTTGGCAGGGTGAACATTCACGTCCACCTGCGCCGGATCTACCGTTAGGTTGATAATGCAGCCCGGGAACTTCCCCACCATAATGTGATTGCGGTAGCTTTCCTCCACCGCTGCCATAATTGTAGTGCTTTTCACATAACGGTTGTTAATGAAAAAATGCTCCATGCTGCGGGAAGGACGGCAACATTCCGGTCTTGCCAAATAACCGCTGACCCGAATGAATCCGCTCTCGCACTCCACCGGTATCAGCCCACGCGCAAATTCGTTCCCATACACAGCGAAAATGGTCGCCAGTAGGTCGCCGCTGCCGGGGGTCGCCAGCTTTACTTCCTTTTCCCGAATGAGCTTAAAGGCGATCTCCGGGTGGGATAGCGCCAACCGGTCCAACAGCGTTGCCACTGCTGTGCCCTCGGTGCTGTCCTTCTTCAGGAACTTCATTCTTGCCGGCACATTATAGAAAAGGTTTTTCACCGTGATAGCGGTGCCCACCGGACAGCCCGCCTCCGCCAACTCTCCCGCACACTCCCCTGCCAGTGTATAGCGTGTACCGATTTCCTCGGTTGAAGCACGGGTCAGTATTTCCGTTTCACTCACTGCGCAGATGGAGGCAAGCGCTTCCCCGCGGAAGCCCAGTGTTCCGATACGATCCAGATCTTCCGGACGAAGCACCTTGCTGGTAGCGTGCCGCAGAAATGCCTTCGGCACATCTTCCCGCTCGATGCCGCAACCGTTATCGGTAACCCGTATGAGCCGTACACCGCCATGAACAATCTCCACTGTAATGGAAGTAGCACCTGCGTCAATGGCGTTTTCCACCAATTCCTTTACCACCGAAGCTGGGCGTTCGATCACCTCTCCCGCCGCAATCAGCTCCGCCGTTTCTTTATCCAATATGTTTATTCTCGGCACAGGTATTCACCTCCTCCAATCGATATTTTACCAAGCTTATTGTGTGATATATTTCGATGAACAGTTGCTCATAGCAGCTTTTTCAGCTCATAGATGAGGTTCAGTGCCTCAATGGGTGTCAGCGTATTGGGGTCTGCGCTGCGCAGACGCTTTTTGATGGTCTCCGACTTTTCATCGATGAAATAGAGCTGATCGTTTTCCTCCTTAGGCTTTACGCGGGTATGCACCTTCGCCTCACTCACCGCTTGCCCCTCCTCCAGAGAGGACAGCACCTCATAGGCACGGTCAATAACCCAACGGGGGATACCCGCCAGCTTGGAAACCTCGATACCATAACTCTCATCAACACCGCCTGGGATAATGCGCCGCAGAAAGACAATATCTTCGCCGCGCTTCTTCACCGCCACATTATAGTTCCGTACACATGGGATCAGCTCCTCCAGCTCGGTCAGTTCATGATAATGTGTCGCAAACAGTGTCTTGGCACCCAGTTTTTTGCGGTCGGCGATATACTCTATCACAGCGCGGGCAATGCTCATACCATCGTAGGTAGAGGTTCCCCGCCCGATTTCATCAAGGATCAGCAGGCTCTTTTCGGTTGCCTCCCGCAGGATCGCCGCCACCTCACTCATTTCCACCATAAAGGTTGACTGTCCGGTGGTCAGGTCATCACTGGCGCCCACACGGGTAAATATTCCGTCCACGATGCCGATTTTAGCGCTTGCAGCCGGCACAAAGGAACCGATCTGTGCCATAAGAACGATCAAAGCCACCTGCCGCATATAGGTGGATTTACCCGCCATGTTGGGGCCGGTCAACACAGCGATCTGGTTTTCACGGTTATCCAGCTTTGTATCATTCGGCACAAAGGGTACACCGTCCAGCAACTGCTCCACTACCGGGTGCCGCCCTTCGCTGATCTCGATCCCGTCGGAAAGGTCTACCGTGGGGCAGCAGTAGTTATTATTCAGCGCCACGGTGGCAAAGCTGCACAGCATATCCAACCCTGCTATTGCCGCTGCCGTCTGTTGAATGCGTGGCAGCTCTGCCGCCACAGCAGCCCGCACCTGTTCATATAACTCCGCAGCACGCTCAATGGCATTCTGCTGCGCATGCAGCACCCGCTCCTCCAGCTCCTTGATCTCCTCGGTAATATACCGCTCGGCGTTTGTCAATGTCTGCTTGCGAATATAATGCGCCGGGACTTGATCCTTGAAGGAGTTTGAAACTTCGATATAATAACCAAACACGCGGTTGTAGCCGATACGAAGCGTCCGAATTCCGGTTGCGTCCTTTTCCCGCTCCTCTATCTCAGCCAAAATACCACGAATATCTTTTGAGAGGTGACGTGCCTCGTCCAATGCTTTATCATACCCCTCTCGAATGACGCCGCCCTCTTTGAGCGGAATCTCGCTGTCCTGATCAATAGCGGAACCGATGAGACGCGCCACATCTTCCAAGGGATCAATATTCTGTTCAATCTCCCGCAACAGAGCGCACTGTACCTCCCCCATCAACTCCTTGATGGCGGGAAGCCGCATTGCGGTCTGTCCCAATGCCACCATATCCTTCACAGGGGGATTTCCGTATACGACACGGGTCATCAACCGCTCCAAGTCATATACCCCGTCCAACTCTGCTGCCAACTCGCTGATCAGAATACTATTCCTTGTCAGTTCAGTCACAGCGTGAAGCCGACGATTAATCGCGTTCACCGATAAAAGCGGTTGCTCAATGGAGGAGCGCAGCAGTCTGCGTCCCATTGAGGTCTTTGTCTTATCCAACACCCAAAAAAGCGTTCCTCGCTTTTCACGGCTGCGCATTGTCTCGGTCAGCTCCAAATTGCGGCGTGCCGCCACATCCAGCCGCATATATTCCTGCGGCAGATAGCTTTTTGCTTCCAGCAGGCGCTCCAGACCGGTGAACTGTGTCACCTTCAGGTACGCCATCAAGCCGCCCAGCGCACACACAGCCAACGGTGTATCAGACAAGCGGGATACCGTATCCATACCAAACTGCTCGGCAACCAGTTTTTTTGCCGTTTCCTCGGTGTAGGCATTGCAGTCACCCGCCTGTGCTGCACAGCACAGACGATCCTTGAGAAAGCCGACCACTGAGCGCAAGTTCGGCAGCTCCTCGGCATAAATGACCTCGTGCGGAGTGTATTTTCCCAGCTCGTTGATGACCGCCATTTCGCCGGAAACCTCGGTGACCAGCACACTGCCGGTGGAGATATCAGCAAAGGCAAGACCACAGCGATCTCCAGATGGACACAGGCTGCAAATGTAGTTATTGCTGCCCTCCTCCAGCATATTGGCTTCCATCAAGGTGCCGGGGGTCACCACCCGCACGATGTCCCGCTTGACCATGCCCTTTGCCAGCGCAGGGTTTTCCATCTGCTCACAGATAGCGACCTTATAGCCCTTTTTCACCAGTCTGGCTATGTAATTATCCACGCTGTGATAGGGTACGCCGCACATGGGCGCACGATCTGGAAGTCCGCAGTCTCTGCCGGTCAGCGTCAATTCCAGTTCTCGGGAGGCGGTCACGGCGTCATCAAAGAACATCTCGTAGAAATCTCCGAGACGGAACATGAGGATCTGGTCACGATGCTCATCTTTCATGGAAAGATACTGCTGCATCATGGGGGATAATTTACTACGATCCTGCGGTATCAGCGACATTTCGGCACCCTCTTTTTTGTCATTTGGTCAGTCGTTTCGCATCTTTAGTGGCAGCCGCCGCAGGCAGAACAGTCCCCGCCGCAGGCTTGCTCCTCGATTTCATAGGGGTTCTCGCCGTTGGCGCTCCCCTCAATGATCTGCATCATAAAGCGAACCACGCCGTCCAGCTCGTCCTTGGTGGTGGAGTAGGCAATCATCAACGGGTCACTCACGATCTCCTCGTACAGCGTTTTCACTTCGGCGTTCAGTGCGGCGATTTTCTCGTTGTCCTTTTCATCGGCGATGATGGCACGGTTGAGATCCAGCTTTTTCAGGTTGAATTGCCCCAGCTTATCCTGCAGCTTCTCGCTTTTATCCGCAGCGGTCTTCGCCACGATAAATGCGGTAAACTCATCGGTATCCTGAATGGCAACGCCCAACTCTCTTGTTTTCTCAATCAGTTCCTTATAAGTCATAATGTAATCCTCCGTATCGGTTTTATCGTTTGTTTCATGTTGTATTTTTCTGCTTCTATTCTGCTGCTTCAGTCAAATACGCTCGCCTCGCAGCGCCCAGTTCATTGCATCGGTGATTTGCACCTCCATGAATTCTCCTATCATTTCGGGCGAAGCGGCAACCTCC